>CAKUMG010000640.1 GCA_934667465.1 uncultured Actinoplanes sp.
CTCCTGGGTCGCGTGCGCGGTGTGCCCCTCCTGCCAGAGGAACTCGGTGGTCCGCAGGAACGTGCGCGGGCGCAGCTCCCAGCGGACGACGTTGGCCCACTGGTTGAGCAGCAGCGGCAGGTCGCGGTAGGAGTCGATCCACTTCGCCATGAACTCGCCGAAGACGGTCTCGCTGGTGGGCCGCACCACGATCGGCTCGGCCAGCTCCTTGCCGCCGGCGTGGGTCACCACGGCCAGCTCGGGCGCGAAGCCCTCGACGTGCTCGGCCTCGCGGCTCAGGTAGCTCTGCGGGATGAAGAGCGGGAAGTACGCGTTCTGCGCGTCCGCCTCCTTGATGCGCAGGTCCATCTCCGCCTGCATCCGCTCCCAGATCGCATAGGCAGCCGGACGGATGACCATCGTGCCCCGGACCGGGCCGTTGTCGGCCATCCGAGCCTTGTTGATCAGATCCTGGTACCAGCGGGGAAAGTCTTCCGCCCGGGGTGTGAGCACGCGCGCCATGAGGACGCATCCTAGTCCGAGCCCGCCTGCAACCCCCGCCGCGGGCTTCCCGTGTCCCTATGCGAAGGGCGGTGCACATGACCGAGACACGGGCGGACGCGTTCGACGCGTTCTACCGCGACACGTCGCGGCGGCTGGCGCGCTACGCGTACGGGCTGACCGGCGACCCGGCCGAGGCGCAGGACCTCGTGCAGGAGGCGTACGCCCGCGCGTGGCAACGCTGGCGGCGGCTGGCGGGCTACGACGACCCGGAGGCGTGGCTGCGGCTGATCGTCAACCGGCTCTCCTCGGACCGCTGGCGCCGGATCGGCGTCCGCCGGGCCCGCGACGCCGCCGCGGCGCCTCCGCCACCGGTGGCACCCCCTTCCGAGAACACCGTGCTGCTGGTCCGCGCGATGCGGACCCTGCCGGCCACCCACCGCCGGGCCCTCGCCCTGCACTACCTGCTGGACCGTCCGGTCGCCGACGTCGCCGCCGAGCTCGGCGTCGCCGAGGGCACGGTCAAGTCCTGGCTGTCCCGCGGCCGCACGGCCCTGGCCGCCGCCCTCCCGGAAGGAATCCACCATGCCCGCTGACCTCGACCGGATCTTCGACGAGCTGCGGACCGAGGCCGACGCCGTCCCGCTGAGCCCGCCGGCCTCCGCCCGCCGCCGCGGCACCCGCCGCACCCGAACCCACGCGCTGACCGCCGCCGCGGTGGCCGTGTGCCTCGCCGGTGGTGTCTTCTCGCTCGCACCGTCCACCCCGCCGACGGTCCCGCCCGCCACCACCACGCCCCCGCTTCCGGGCTTTTCCATCGCGTACGGCGCCCCGGCGCGAACCGCGGTGTCGGCAGTGGCCAGCGGCAGCGTCTACACGGCGTGGCAGGGCGCGGACGGCACCGTCCGCTACTTCGAAAGCTCACTCAGCGAAGCCGGGGTTTCCGCCGTCCGGGTCGCCGACGTCCCGGGCGAGCTCGACGGCGCGGTCGTGCTCGGCGGCAAGCTGGTGATCAGTACCCGCGAGGACGCCGGCTACCAAGTGCGGGGCCTCGACCCGGAGAGCGGGGCGGTCCGCTGGAACTTCGCCGTGGCCACCCCCGGTGACCTGGCGCTGTTCGAGCGCTACGTCGTCTTCCGCGAGCAGCAGACGGGCCTGATCACCGGGCTGGACGCCGGCTCCGGGCGGACCGCCTGGACCGCGCCCAGCGACCCGGGTCCGGGCACGCCGATGCTGGCCGTCGGCACCAGCGACCTCGCGCCCCGGGCCGGCTCGGCGACGCTGCCACCGGTCCTGCCGCGGATCACCGACGCGGGCGCCCCGGCGAGCTACGTCGTCACGGTCGCCGGCGGCAAGGCGGTCGCGCTGAGCCCGGACACCGGCGCACGGTCGCAGGTCCGCTTCCCGGCCGGGCCCGGCACCGGCCGCGGGCTCGACGCCATGATCGGCTGTGGCCAGGGGCGGCTGTGCATCGCCGACGACGTGCGGGTGGCCGCGGTCGGGCCCGCGACCGGCGCGTACATCTTCCAGGCGCAGGCCCCCGGCAAGGTCACCGGCCTGACCTGGGCCGGCGACGCCCTGATCGCCACCACCGAGGCGGGCACCGCTGTCTTCGACCTCGACGAGGGCACGCCGGTGGCCGTCACGCCGGGGCCGGTCGTGCAGGGCGCCCGCAGCCTCTTCGCCCTGCCCACGGACGCCGGCGGCCCGGTGACCCGGATCGGCGGCGCGACCCTCGGCAGCCTGCCGGTTCCGGCCGGCGACTGCGCGGGTGCCACCGACCGGCTGGTCTGCCCCGGCGCCGAGTCGCTGCAGGTCTTCTTCCTGCCGCGCGACTAGCGGACCACGCGCCCCTTGAGCACGATGCGCCGGGGATCCCGCACCACCCGCAGGTCGGTGCGCGGGTCCTCGGCGTAGACCACCAGGTCGGCGAGCCCGCCCTCGACCAGCCCGGGGAAGCCCAGCCACTCCCGCGCCCGCCACGACGCCGAGGCCAGCACGTCGACCGCGGGGATGCCGGCCTCGTGCAGCAGCAGCATCTCCTCGGCGGCGAGCCCGTGCCGGATGCTCCCGCCCGCGTCGGTCCCGACATAGATCGGCACGCCGGCCTCGAACGCGGCGGTGACCACCGACGGGAACCGGTCGCGCAGGGCCACCATGTGGTCCGCGTACCCACCGAACTTGGGCCGGGCCTGATCCGCGATCTTCCCGAACGTCCGAATGTTGATCATCGTGGGCACCAGCGCGGTCCCCCGCCGGGCCATCTCGTCCACCAGGTCGAGCGTCAGCCCGGTCCCGTGCTCCACCGAGTCGACCCCGGCCCGCACCATCTGCGCGACGCCCTCCTCGGAGAACGTGTGCACGGCCGCCCGCGCCCCGGCGGCGTGCGCGGCCTCGACCGCGGCGGCCATCGTCGCGGGATCCCACGAGGGCGCCAGGTCACCGACGGACCTGTCGATCCAGTCCCCGACCAGCTTCACCCACCCGGTCCCGGCCTTCGCCTGCGCGGTCACGGTCTCGGCCACCTGCCCGGCGGCCACCTCGATCCCGATGTCGCGCAGATACCGCCGCGGCGCCGCCACGTGCCGCCCGGCCCGCACCAGCCGCGGGATCCCCGGCTCGTCGTCCAGCTCCGGATACGGATACGGCGACCCGGCATCCCGGATCGCCAGCACCCCGGCCTCGCGATCCTGCCCCGCCAGCTCCCGCGCCTCGTCGACACTCTCGATCGGCGAAGCGCCATATCGGATCCCCAGGTGACAGTGCGCATCCACCAGCCCCGGCAGCACGAACCCACCGTCGGCAACGGTCTCGGCATCCCGGACCGGCTCGAACGTCACCCGGTCCCCGACCACCCACAGGTCCCGGACCTCGCCCTCGGGCAGGATCGCCCCCCGCACATGCAAAGCCATGCGTCAGTCCTACCCGATCGCGAGCCCCGCCACAGCCTCACCGCCGCCGGGCGGCCCTCACTTTGTCCCGGCGCGCGGTCCAGGCGTCGAGGTCGAGCGACACCGGCCAGGGCCGTTCCAGTTCGAGCCGCCCGCCCCGGGCGTGCCCGTGCCGGTAGGAGCCGTCCTCACCGAGCACGTACTCGGTCAGGACGACGGCGTCCCCGAGGGGATCGATCACCCAGTACAGCGGGATGCCTGCCTCGGCATAACGCTTCGGCTTGAACCTGCGGTCGCTGATGTTCGAGCTGCGCGAGACGACCTCGACGACCAGCAGCACGTCCTCCGCGAACACCGGCGTCCGGTCCGCGCCGTCGAACCGCAACGCCACGGCGTCCGGCCGCAGCTCGCTGTCGGCGCCGATGACGACGGACGTCTCCTCGCTGATGAACGCGTCGTCCGGCGCGTGCACGTCGAGGGCGTTCGCGGTCTGTCGAGCGATCCAGGCATGGATGGGATAGGGGGCAGGCAAGGGTGCCAGCTTTCCGTCGACCAATTCGTAGCGGAGGTCTTCGGGGAGCTTGGCGACATCGTCGAGGGTCCAGTCGTGCTTGTCGGCCAGGCCCAGGTCTTCCAGATAGCGCAGAGCGGCAGTCACGGATTCCTCCCCAGAAGGATGCGAACTGCCGCTCACGTTACTGGACAAGGCGCTACCTGTCTCCTGTCAAGATGACTACTGCTTGCCGTCGTCCTTCTTGGGGGCGGAGAGCTTGTTGAAGTCGAGCTTCGGCAGCTTGAAGCCCGGCGGCAGCCCCTGCCCGCCCCCGGCCAGCGCGCTCGGGTCGAGGCCCGGCGGGAGCTGGGGCATGCCGCCCGGGAAGCCCGCCGGCATCCCGCCACCGCCGCCGCCGACGCGGGGGCGGTTGCCGCCCTTGGTGCCCTTGCGCTTGTTCTTGGGGCTCTTGGTGGCCTTGCGGCGGTTGCCGCCCGGGAGGCCCATCATGCCGCTCATCTGCTTCATCATCTTCTGCGCTTCGGTGAAGCGGTTGAGCAGCTGGTTGACGTCCATGAC
>CAKUMG010000641.1 GCA_934667465.1 uncultured Actinoplanes sp.
GTCGTGTACGGCATGCCCCGCGAGGCCGCCCTGCTGGGCGCGGCCGTGCACGTGATGAACCCGGCCCGGATGGCGGCCCGGGTCGCCGAGCTGGCGGCGGCGACGGGGGTGCGGCGATGAGCGAGCCCACCGTCCTGATCGTGGACGACAGTCTCACCGTACGGATGGATCTGCACGAAGCCTTCGAGGCCGACGGCTGCGCGACCATCCTTTGCGCGGACGGCGCCCAGGCGCGGGACGCGTTCACCCGCGGCGGCTTCGACGTCGCCGTCCTCGACGTGCTGCTGCCCGACGCGGACGGCGTCGAACTGCTGCGCGAGCTGCGCGCCGGGCCGGGCGGCGACAAGCTCGTCGTCGTGCTGCTGTCCAGCGAGGCGGAGGTCGCCGACCGCCTGCACGGGCTGCGCACCGGCGCCGACGAATACGTGGGCAAGCCCTACGACGCCGGCTACGTGGTCGCCCGCTCCCGGCAGCTGCTCGGCGCCGCCGACGGCCCGCCCGCCGAGGGACCGGCAGCCGTCACCGTGCTCGTCATCGACGACAGCACCACGTTCCGGGAGCGGCTGCGGGAACTGCTCGAACCCGAGGGGTACGCGGTGCTGACGGCCGCCTCGGGCGAGGAGGGCCTGCGCACGGCGGCGGACCGGCGGCCCCAGGCGGTCATCGTGGACGGCGTGATGCCGGGCATCGACGGCGCCACCGTGATCCGCCGGCTGCGCCTCGACCCGGCCCTGCGCGACACGCCCGCCCTGCTCATGACGGCCGCCGACGACTACGCGACAGAGGTGCAGATGCTGGAGGCGGGCGCCGACGCGTTCGTCCGCAAGCAGCAGGACCTCGCCGTCGTCCTCGCCAAGCTGGCCGCGGTGCTGCGCACCAGCGCCGCCGGGCAGCTGCCCATCGAGGCCACCGGCAGCCTGCACGGGCCCGGCAAGGTGCTCACCGTCGCGCCGCTGCGCCAGCACCTCGAGGACCTGTCCGACGCGCTGCGCGCCGACGGCTACGACGTGGTCGCCGCGCACACCGGCGACGACGCCCTCGACCTGCTCGCCGCGCAGCCGGTCGACTGCGTCGTGCTCGACCTGGACAGCGGCACCCTCGCGATCTGCACCCGGATCAAGGAGGTCCCGCGGATCGGCGACACCCCGGTCGTGATGACCGGCGACCAGGACGACGCCCTGCTGGAATGCCTGGCCGCGGGCGCCGACGACTACGTCCGCCGGGCCGACGGCGCCGACACCCTGCGCGCCCACGTCCGCTCCCAGATCCGCCGCAAGCAGTCGCTCGACGAGAGCCGCCGCATCCGCGAGGAACTGATGCGCCGCGAGCTCGACGCCACCGCCGAACGCGCCGCCCGCCAGCTCGCCGAGACCCGCGCCGCCCTGGTCGAGGAGCTCGAGTGGCGCAACCGCGAGCTGGAGGCGTTCAGCGGCTCGGTCTCCCACGACCTGCGCGGCCCGCTCCAGATCATCAGCAGCTTCGCCGAGTCCATGCTCGACGAGGACGAGGAACCGCTGGGCCCGCAGACCCGGCACCGCCTCACCCGCATCCACGCCGCCGCGGGCCGCATGGCCGACCTGGTCGAATCGCTGCTCATCCTCGCCCGCGCCAGCCGCGGCGACCTGCGCCGGCGCCGCTTCGACCTCACGGCCACCGCCTGGCAGGTCATCGGCGAGGTCCGGGCCCGCGAGCCCGGCCGTACGGTCGACTTCCACGTCACCGACGACATGTCCGTCGACGGCGACGAAGGCCTGGTCCGCGTCATCCTGGAGAACCTGGTCAACAACGCGTTCAAGTTCACCCGCAAGATCGACGACCCGGTCATCGAGGTGGGCTGGAACGGGCCGGGTGAAAGCCCGCGCTACCACGTCAAGGACAACGGGGCGGGGTTCCCGGCGGGCAAGGCGGGCGAGCTGTTCCGGCCGTTCGCCCGGCTGCACAGCGCCGCCGACTTCCCGGGCACGGGCAT
Source organism: uncultured Actinoplanes sp. (assembly GCA_934667465.1). GTDB lineage: Bacteria > Actinomycetota > Actinomycetes > Mycobacteriales > Micromonosporaceae > Actinoplanes. The sequence goes on from CAKUMG010000641.1 coordinate 1,970, forward strand.
CGGCCTGACCACCGTCCACCGCGCCGTCGAACGCCACGGCGGGGAGATCCACGCGGAGGGGGAGGACGGGCGCGGCGCCACCTTCTGGTTCACCCTGCCCCCGGTCCGCAAACCCTGACCGCGCTGGCCCTGCGCGGCGTGCTCGACGCCGTCTGGGCCGGCGGAGTCTCACTCCGGACCGTAGAGCCGGTTCAGGTCCAGGAGATGATGCCCCACCACCGAGCGGCCGGGCACGTCGAGTACCAGCACCAGGAACACGTTCGGTGTTTCGCACCCTACGAGCACGTGCTGGACCGCGGTCCCGCGCATGTTCCAGGCGTAGGGCACGCGTCCCTCCGAGAAGTCGTGCCCGCCGAAGTGCTCCGGGGGAATGGTCTCGAAGTACCCCCAAAAGTCGAACGGCGGCGGCAGGTCCAGATCCACCGGCTCCGGCTCCGAGACGTGGGTGGCCTTGAACTCCTCGTCGGTCAGGTTGCGCATCCGATCAGGATGTCAGGGCTCCTGCTCGCGACCGCCCTCGCGCGGGCGGCAAGGCGCCCGAACTGAGTAGCGGCTGAGGGGGGCTTAGTGAACCCTCGTTGCTGTGACCACGACTCCGAGCTCGCAGCCTGCGTACAAGCTGGCACTCAGCCACGCCTGGATGTGGACGAAAGCCTCCGAAATCCCGGCGCCCGCTTGCTCGGCAACGGGTACGGCCTGCCGGACGCGCTTCTCCTGCTGGTCGCCCTGCGGAACGTTCGCCGCGCTGCCGAACTGGTCATCGAGACTGAGTCGCTCACGAAATTGGATGCGCGGCAAATCCTCGCTGATGCGCTGGCACGGTTCGACGCGACCTTGCCTGGCGTGAAGGCGGCACGCGACGTCGTCGAGCACCTGGACGAGTACGCGATCGGTGTTGGACTGGAACAGCGGAAACTGAAGAAGGTGAGTCCTCGATGACCGGGTCCGCCGCGAGCCGGGCGGCTGGTCGTTCGGCTGGGTCGGCCAGCGCGTGTCGTCGCCGGTGCGCTACCTGGTGCACACCGACGGCTGCTCGGGTGTGACGCTGGGCGGACCGTTTCTTGAGGTCACCTCGTCGGTCACGCACATGATCGAGTCACATGCCCTGACCGATGAGATGACCGGCTGGGAACCGGTGGCCGGGAGCGCGTTGGAGCCGTGGGTCGCCGGCTGCGGTGACGGCGCCCTGCTGGAACGGGCGGGTGAGCTGCGGCTCCTGCCGGAGGCGTCCGGGCCGTACGAGCGGTGGCTGCAGTCGGACACGGTGACCGTGCGCCGGTTCCACCGCTGGGCCGAGGAGCAGCCCCGCCCGCCCGCCGTCCAGATGTGGACCCGCCGGTGACGGCCACCCACGGGTCACCACTCGCCTCGCTCGCGGGGCGCCTAGCATCAGCGGTGATGACCAGTTCCGGAATGCGATCCGACGACGGCCCGACCGAAGCCGAACGCGCCGAGGAGGCCCGCCGGCTGCTGTTCGGCGTGCCGCTGGGACTCGACGTCGCCGTCAAGCGACTCGGCCGCGGCAGCGGCGTGTATGCCTGGTGGGCGGCGCCGTCCGTCCTTCCCGATCTTCCGGGTCCGCCGAATGCGGCCGATCCGGCGTTGCGGCTGCTGTACGTCGGCCGGGCCACCACCCTGCGGGGCCGGATCCTGCGCAACCATCTTCGCCGGTCGGGCAGTTCGACCCTGCGCCGCACCCTTGCCGGGCTTCTCGTCTCAGAGAACTACTCGACGACGTGGACCGACCGGGTCGTCCTCGTCCCGGCCGACGAGGCACGGCTGACCGCGTGGATGACCGCGCATCTGCGGTTGACCTGGGCCGAGCACCCGGAGCCGGCATCCGTCGAGGCCGAACTGGTCCGGCGCCTGCACCCGCCGCTGAACGTGTCCGGAGTCGACCCCGAGCACGTTCGGGTGGCCGTGGTCGCCGCCAAGGACAGGTACAACGCCTCGGCCCGCCCGGCCGAGCCCCCGCAGACGCCGTAACCAGCCGAGCCCAGCAGACGCCGTAACCGGGCGCGGGAGGGCTGGACGGCGAGCCCCCGCGGTTGATTTAGTTGAGTATTAAAGCGATACTCTTCCATGTCTTCCTGGATCCTCCTACAGTCAGGGGCGCTGCCCAAAGATGGAGGAACCACGTGATAACGGTAGGTAAGCGTTGGGCCGCCGTGGCTGCCGCCGTGGCCATGGTGACGGCCGGGGGTGGGGTGCCGGCGGCTGCGGCGCCGGGCGAGGGGTCCGTGGCGGCGGCAGGGGGCGCGACGGCGATCGCGGGGTCGTACATCGTGGTGCTCAAAGACGCACCGGGGGCGGTTGCCGGGAAGGCGCAGGCGCTGGCCGGCAAGCACGGCGGCGCGGTGGTGCGCACGTACGAGCATGCCTTGAAGGGTTTCGAGGCCCGGCTGAGCGAGCGGGCGGCGCGCAGGGTGGCGGCGGATCCGGCGGTGGCGTCGGTCATGCAGAACCATGTGG
>CAKUMG010000642.1 GCA_934667465.1 uncultured Actinoplanes sp.
GTGCCGAGCAGCGCCGCGACGCGCTGATCTCCTACCGCTCGGGCGACATGGTGGCGCCGGCGCTCGGGGAGCGGGAGGCGCTGCGGACCATGGTCGACGAGTACGCGCGCGCCATCACCACCGGCGAGCCCGCGCTGACCGACGGCCGGTCGGGGTTGGGGGTGCTGGCGATCCTGCAGGCGGCCACGCGCAGCCTGGCACAGGGCGGAACGATGATCTCCATCGACGAAGGGCACACGGCGTGACAGGCGTACCGATCGAGGGCGCGCGCGTCCTCGTCACCGGCGGGGCGGGGACCATCGGCTCGCACGTGACCGACGAGCTGGTCCGCGGCGGCGCGGCCGAGGTCGTGGTGCTCGACAATCTCGTGCGCGGCCGCCGGGAGAACCTGGCCTGGGCGCTGGCGAACGGGCCGGTGCGGCTGGTCGACGGCGACATCCGGGACCGGGACCTGGTCCGCGACGTCACGGCCGGCCGGGACCTGGTGTTCCACCTCGCGGCGATCCGGATCACGCAGTGCGCGGAGGAGCCGCGGCTCGCCAACGAGGTGCTCGTCGACGGCACGTTCAACGTCGTCGAGGCGGCCGCTGCGGCAGGCGTACGGAAGGTGGTGGCTTCTTCGTCGGCTTCGGTTTACGGGCTGGCGGAGGAGTTCCCGACGACCGAGCGGCACCACCCGTACAACAACGACACGTTCTACGGCGCGGCGAAGGCGTTCAACGAGGCGGCGTTGCGCAGCTTCCACAGCATGAGCGGGCTGGACTACGTGGCGCTGCGCTACTTCAACGTCTATGGCCCGCGGATGGACATCTTCGGGCTCTACACCGAGGTGCTGATCCGCTGGATGGAGCGCATCGAGGCGGGGCAGCCGCCGCTGATCCTCGGCGACGGGCTGCAGACGATGGACTTCGTGCACGTGGCCGACATCGCCCGCGCGAACATCCTGGCGGCGCGCGCCGGCGTCACCGACGAGGTGTTCAACATCGCCAGCGGCACCGAGACGAGCCTCAAGGAGCTGGCACAGGCGCTGAGCGAGGCGATGAAGTCGGATCTCGCCCCGGAGCACGGCCCGGCCCGCGCGGTCAACGGCGTCACCCGCCGGCTCGCGAGCACGCAGGCCGCGGCGGACAGGCTCGGGTTCCGCGCGGAGATCGGGCTGTCCGAGGGGCTGCGCGGCCTGGTGGACTGGTGGAGGTCGAGCAAGTGATCCCGGTGATGATCCCGCAGCTGGGCGAGGAGGAGGCGCAGGCCGCGGCGGAGGCCGTCCGCTCCGGCTGGGTCGCGCAGGGCCCGCGGGTCGCCCGTTTCGAGGCCGGGTTCGCGGCCACGGCCGGTGCCGCGCACGGTGTCGCGGTCAGCTCGTGCACGACCGCGCTGCACCTGGCGCTGGTGCTCGCGGAGATCGGGCCCTGCGACGAGGTGATCGTGCCGTCGCTGTCGTTCATCGCCACCGCGAACGCGGTCCGCTACGTGGGGGCCACGCCGGTCTTCGCCGACGTGGACCTGGTCACCGGCAACGTCACCGCGGAAACCCTGGATGCCGTACGCACGCCGCGGACCCGCGCCGTCATCGCCGTCCACCAGGGCGGTGTCCCGTTCGACACCGCCGCCGTGCGCAAGGCGGCCGCGGGCTGGGGCGTGCGCCTGGTCGAGGACGCGGCGTGCGCGGCCGGGTCGACGGCGTACGGGCAGCCCGCCGGTGCCGGTGCGGCGGTCGCGGCCTGGTCGTTCCACCCGCGCAAGCTGCTCACCACCGGCGAGGGCGGCATGCTGACCCTGGACGACGCCGCCGGGGCCGCCCGGCTGCGCCGCCTGCGCGAGCACGGCATGAACGTGTCCGCCGCCGACCGGCACGCCAGCGCGCAGCCGGTGCTCGAGTCCTATCTCGAGACCGCGTTCAACTACCGGATGACCGACATCCAGGCGGCGGTCGGGCTCGTGCAGCTCGGCAAGCTGGCCGGGCTCGTCGCGCAGCGCCGGGCCCTCGCGGCGCGCTACCACGAGCTGCTGGCCGGCGTCGATGGGCTCGTGCCGGTGCGCGACCCGGCCCACGGGCAGACCAACTACCAGTCGTTCTGGGTGCGGCTCGACCCCGCGTACGGCACCGGGCGCGACGAGGTCCTCGCCGGGCTCGCCGCGCGCGGGGTGTCGGCGCGGCGCGGCATCATGGCGGCGCACCTGGAGCCCGCGTACGCCGGCGTGACGCCCGGCCCGCTGCCGGTGACCGAGCGGCTCACCCGCGACTCGCTGATCCTGCCGCTGCACCACGCCCTGACCGCGGCGGACCAGGAGCACATCGTGACGGCCCTGCGCGAGCTGGCCCGCCCGTGAGGGAACTGGTCATCGTCGGGGCGGGCGGCTTCGCCCGGGAGACCGCGGCGGCCGCGGAGGCCACCGGCGTGAAGGTGCTCGGGTTCCTCGACGACGACCCCGCCCTGCACGGCACCGCCCGCTCCGGGCTGCCGATCCTGGGCGGCGCGCAGCTCGTGCACCACCTGCCGGACGCGGCCGTGGTGGTGTGTGTCGGCAACCCGCGCGACTACGCGTCCCGGGCGCGCATCGTCGCGCGGCTCGGCCTGCCCGCCGAGCGGTACGCCACTGTCGTGCACCCGGCGGCGGACATCGGGGCCGGCAGCTTCGTCGGCCCGGGCAGCGTGCTGCTCGCCGGGGTGGTGCTCACCGCCGACGTGACCGTGGGGGCGCACGTCGCGGTCATGCCGCAGGCCGTGCTCACCCACGACGACCGGGTGGGCGACCACGCCACGATCGCGTCCGGCGCCCGGCTCGGCGGGGGCGCCGTACTCGAAGCAGGCTCGTATGTCGGTGCGGGCGCGCTGCTCCGCGAGGGCGTCACGATCGGCGCCCGCTCGCTGATCGGCATGGGTTCCGTGGTGCTGCACGACGTCCCACCGGACGAGATCTGGGCCGGCAACCCGGCACGCCTGATCAGGCCGGCTATCCTCGAGGAGAGAGCATGAGCAGCATCCCGCTCGTCGATCTGGCCGCCGCGCACGCGGAGGTGGCCGAGGAGGTCGAGGCCGGATTCAAGCGCGTCATCGCCGCGACCGCGTTCGTCGGCGGCGCCGAGGTCGCCGCGTTCGAGCAGGAGTACGCCGCGTTCACCGGCCTGCCGCACTGCGTGGGCGTGGCCAACGGCACCGACGCCCTCGAGCTCGCGCTGCGCGCCGCCGGGGTGGGCCCGGGCGCCGAGGTGATCCTGCCCGCGAACACGTTCATCGCCACCGCCGAGGCCGTCGCCCGGATCGGCGCGCGCGTGGTGCTGGTGGACTGCGACCCGCGCACCTATCTGATCGACACGCGGGCGGCACTGGCCGCGGTCACCCCGCGGACCGGGGCGATCGTGCCGGTGCACCTGTACGGCCAGCTGGCACCCGTGGAGGAGCTGCGCGCCGCCGGGGTGCCGGTCGTCGAGGACGCCGCACAGTGCCAGGGCGCCACCCGGCACGGCCGGGGTGCCGGGGCGGACGGGATCGCGGCCACCAGCTTCTACCCGGGCAAGAACCTCGGCGCGTACGGGGACGCGGGAGCCGTCGTGACGGCATCGGCCGGCCTGGCGACGACCGTGCGGACCCTCGGCAGCCACGGCGGCCTGACCAGGTACCGGCACGACCTGGCCGGCATGAACAGCCGCCTGGACGCGCTGCAGGCCGTGGTGCTGCGCGCCAAGCTGGCCCGGCTGGCCGCGGGCAACGAGCGCCGCCGGGCCGCCGCCGCCCGCTACGACGAGCTGCTGGCGGGCTCGGGGCTGACGCTGCCCGTGACCCTGGACGGCAACGAGCACGTGTGGCACATCTACGCCGTACGGGTGCCGGGGGGCCGCCGCGACGAGGTGCTCGCGCGGCTGCACGCCGCCGGGATCGGGGCGGCGATCCACTATCCGGTGCCGGTGCACCGTACGGGTGCCTTCGGTTCTCTGGGTGGGTCGTTCCCGCACGCCGAGGCGGCCGCGTCGGAACTGCTGTCGCTGCCGATCTATCCGCAGATCACGCCCGCCCAGCAGGCGCGGGTCGCCGAGGCGCTGGGCGGCTAGGACCGTGTACGTCTCGCTGCGGGACCGGCCCGGGGGCGACGCGGCCCCGGGCGGCACCGCCCGGCGGGTCGCGCCTGCCGTGCTGCTGCTGGGCACGGTCAGCCTGCTCACCGACGTGTCCTCGGAGATGGTCGCGTCGGTGCTGCCGCTGTATCTGACCGTCGCGGTCGGGCTCAGCCCGGTCGCGTACGGCTTCCTCGACGGTATCCATCAGGGTGTGAGCGCGTTCGTGCGGATCGCGGGCGGCTACGCCGGCGACCGCGGCGGGCGGCCGAAGTGGGTGGCGGTCGCCGGGTACGGCGCCTCGGCGCTGAGCCGGATCGCGATGCTGCCCGCCGCCGGGTTCGCCGCCGTGACCGCGGTGGTAACCGCCGACCGGC
>CAKUMG010000643.1 GCA_934667465.1 uncultured Actinoplanes sp.
GAAGTTCACCTTCGCATGATGACAAAGGCCGGCCGGGGCGAACCCCGACCGGCCAAAACGGGCACAAAAAAACGTCAACGCATCCGGCGGCCGACCGGGATCGGGTCGGTCTCGTCGTCGAACTCGCCGATGACCTGCTCCAGCAGGTCCTCGAGGGCCACGAAGCCGACCCGCTCCCCCGCGCGGGTGACCATGGCCAGCTGCGCCCGGGCCGCCCGCATCCGGGTGACCGCGTCGGTGACGGTGACGGTCTCCTCGAGCACGAAGGCCGGATCCATCATCCGCTCGGCCGTGACGGCGTCGCCGGACGTGGAGGCACGGACCGCGTCGCGGACGTGGACCACGCCGACGACCTCGCCGGCCGGGTCGACGACCGCCAGGCGCGAGCGGCCGCTGGTCAGCGACGCCGCCTCGATGTCCAGGGCGGACGCCGCGGGCGGGACGGTGACCAGCTGGTCGTCCGCGATCAGGACCTGCCCGACCGTGGTCTCCTGCAGCTTGAGCATGCTGGTCAGCAGCTCGGTCTGCTCGGCGCCGATGGTGCCCTCGGCCCGCGAGCGCTCCAGCAGGATGTTCATCTCGGCCGGGCCGTGCGCCTGGGCGAGCTGGTCCTGCGGGTGCACGCCGAACGGGCTGAGCGCCGCGTTGGCCAGCCAGTTGAGGCCGACCAGCGCCGGGCGGGCCACCGCGACGAAGCCGCGGAACGGCAGCGCCAGGATCGTGGCCGAGCGCTCCGGGTCGGTGATGGCCCAGCTCTTGGGCATCATCTCGCCGATCACCAGGTGCAGGAACGTGACCACGATCAGCGCGAACAGGAACGCGATGACCCCGCTGGCCACGTCCGGCAGGCCGGCGGCGTGCAGCAGCGGGTGGAGCAGGTGCTCGATGGCCGGCTCGGCGAGGGCACCCAGGCCCAGCGAGCACAGGGTGATGCCGAGCTGCGCGCCGGCCAGCATCAGCGACAGCTCGCGGCTGCCGTCGAGGGCGGCCTTGGCGGCGCGGCTGCCCTCGGCGGCCGCGTGCTCGAGCCGGTAGCGCTTGCTCGCCACCAGGGCGAACTCGGCGGCCACGAAGAACGCGTTGGCCACGAGCAGCAGCAGGGAACAGATGACGGCCCAGGAGGTGCTCACCGCTCGCTCCTCTCTCCGGCGTGGGCGACCCGCTCCGGGTCGCCGGACGCCGTCTCGACCTCGGTCACCCGGACGGACTGCGGGACGTGGCGGTCGACGGCGAGCACCGCGAGCGTGATCCCGGAGTCGAGCGACACCGAGTCGCCGACCTGCGGCACCCGGCCGAGGTGCTGCATCACCAGGCCGGAGACGGTGTCGTACTCGTCGGCCTCGGGCAGGGCCAGCCCGGTCGCGTCGGCGACCTCGTCGATGCGCCAGCGGGCGGGCACGATCCAGGAACCGTCCTCCTGCCGGGCGGGCGCCGGCTCGGGGAGGTCGTCCTCGTCGCGGATCGGGCCGACCAGCTCCTCGGCGATGTCCTCGAGCGTGATGATGCCGGCGAAGCCGCCGTATTCGTCGACCACGCAGGCGAGCTGGCGGTGGCCGCCGCGCAGGCGGTCGAGCACCGCGGGCAGCCGCAGCGAGGCGGGCACGAACAGCGGCGGGGCGCTGAGCTCGCCCACCTGGCGGGTCGCGCGCTCGGCCGGCGGGACCGCCAGCACGTCCGCGATCCCGACCACGCCGACGATCTCGTCGACGCCGGTGCCGGAACGCACCGGGAAGCGCGAGCGCCCGGTGTCGAGCAGGGTCACCACGCGCTCGGCGGTGTCGGTGGCCTGCACGGTGTGCACGTCGACGCGGGGCACCATGACCTCGGAGGCGGTCCGGCGACGGAAGTCCAGGCCACGGTCGAGCAGCAGCGAGAGCTCCGGGTCGAGGTGCCCCTCGGCGCGGGACTCGGCGATGATCTGCTCGAGGTCCTCCTCGGTGGCGCCCTCGGGCAGCTCCTCGATCGGCTCGATGCCGATCCGGCGCAGCAGACCCGCAGCGGCCTTGTCGAAGAGCTTGATGACCGGGCCGAAGACGGCGAGGTAGATCAGCGTCGAGCGGCCGAGCGCCTTGGCGAGCGTCTCGGGCCGGGCGATGGCGAAGTTCTTGGGGGCGAGCTCGCCGAGGACCATCTGCACGACGGTCGCGATGAGCAGGGCCAGCACGATGGAGATCGCCGCGGTGGCGCCCTCGGGCAGGCCGGTGAGGCCGAGCAGGTCGGCGAAGCCCTCACCCAGGAACGGCTCGGCCACGTAACCGACGAGCAGCGCGGTCACGGTGATGCCCAGCTGAGCGCCGGAGAGGACGAAGGAGAGACGCTCGGTCACCTGGAGCGCGCGTTCGGCGGACTTGTCGCCTTGTTCGGCCTCGGTGCGCAGCTTGCCGCGGTCCACCGCGACGTAACCGAACTCCTGGGCGACGAAATAGCCGGTCACGGCGGTCACGAGGATGACGAGCAGTAGGCCTGCCGCGATCAGCATGACGTGATGGGGGCAGGCGGGACTAAGAGTGGGGGCCGGGCCGTACCCGGCCGGCTACTACTGCCGATCATCAGGAGATGTTATCAATGTCGGCTGAACACCCGCTGTGAGATGTGGATCATCACAGCGGGCGTTCTCGTCACGCAGCGTCAACTCTGGGCAAGCGTCCAGACCGTGTACGCGATCGCGTCGGAGCTCCGGTTCAGGGCGGTCGCGCTCACGTTCGCCGTGGTGTCGCAGGCGCGGTGGTAGCAGGGGTCGAACGCCGCCTGCGTGCCTCCCCAGAGCTGCACCTGAGCCGCGGTCTTGCGCCCCTCCGCGCCGGTGAAGATGCCGCCCGCCGGGATCCCCGCGCTGATGAACGGACCGTAGTCACTGCGGCCGTCGAAATCCGTGCCGCGGGTGGGCACCCCGATGGTCGCGAAGTACGTCTCGAGCGTGTCCTCGATCTGCGCCGATCCGGCGGGGCCGGGGCCGGCGCCCGTACCGTCGGAATTGTCCCCGTCGTAGAGGAAGTAGCCGGGGTTGGGCGAGCCGACCATGTCGAAGTTCAGATAGCCGGTGATGGCCCGGCGCTGGGTTGCGGTCAACGAGTTGACGTACGCGCGGGAGCCCCGCAGTCCCAGCTCCTCCGCGCCCCACCAGGCGAACCGCAGGTGCCGGCCGGGCTGGAAGCCGGTCCGGGCGACGGCGAGCGCCGTCTCCAGGATCGCGGCCGAGCCCGTGCCGTTGTCGTTGATGCCGGGACCGGCGGTGACGCTGTCGAGGTGCCCGCCGATCATGAGCGTGTCCGCCGTGTCCCCGCCGGGCCAGTCCGCGATCAGGTTGTAGCCGGTCGTCCCGTTGTAGGTGAAGCTCTGCTGCCGGGTCTGGAACCCCGCGGCGTCCAGCAGGCCCTTCACATAGGTGACCGAGGCGAGGTAGCCGGGGCGGCCGTGGGCGCGGTTGCCGCCGTTGGCGGTCGCGATCGACTGGAACCGGGTGAGGTGGGCCTGGACGCTCGCCACCGGGATGTCCGGGGCGGCGACGGCGGCCTGCGCGGGGGCCGCGGCGACGGTGGTCAGCAGGATCGCTGCCGTGCTGATCAGGGAGAAGGTCTTCACCCCGCTCACGATTCCAGAGACAGAGGTCGATATCACCATCCCGGGCGGGCCATATCGCGGGCCCGTGGGATCGGGACGTCGAGTCAGGCTCCGGTGGCGAACGTGCTGACGATCATGCCCCAGGTCGCGAACGTCGCGGGCCAGTCGAGGTCGCGCGCCATCAGCCCGTACGCGTAGCCGGTGCCGTCCGAGGACACCCACCGGGTCATCGCGTGCATCCGGGTGCCCGTGCCGGGATCGTCGTAGGCGTACTCCCAGTCGGCGGCGCGGGTCAGCCCGGCCGCCTCGTCCAGGCGGTACTCCCGGTAGCCGGGCAGCCGGCCCAGCTCGCGGAGCCGGGTCGCCTCCTCGCGGCACGCCTTGACCGGGTCGCCCTTGGGGTTGCGCGAGGCGTCGATGCTCAGCACCCGCGGGCTGCCCGGGTCGCGGAAGCAGACCGTGGTGCCGATCGTCTCGTAGGTCCACCCGTCCGGCACCGCGATCCGGAAGTCGTCCTGCGCGAAGTAGGACCAGCCGCTGTAGAGCGCCCATCCGTTGCGCAGCCGGTCCGCACCGCGCTTCGGGGTCTTCGGCAGCCCGGGCGGCGCCTCGGCCAGGCACGCGACCGGCGTGAACCCGCCACCGCCGCCGCCCGCGCCGGAGGAGGGCACCGGGGACGGGAGCGCGGTGGCCGCGGGGACCGTCACGACCGGTGCGGCCCGTTGGCCGTCGCCGGCTCCGTCGCCGGCTCCGCGGCGCCTTCGCGGCGGAACGCCTCCACCGCGGCCCGCACCGCGGGATCGTCCGGGTCGGTGCCGATCGGCGCGAGCAGGACCGCCGGCTGGCCCAGTCGCACCTCGTCCTCGGGC
>CAKUMG010000644.1 GCA_934667465.1 uncultured Actinoplanes sp.
TCGCCGATCCGTGGCAGCCGCCGCAGCAGCGCGATCGCGAGCAGGAAGCCGCCGAGAATGTTGGCCAGGTCGAGCAGCAGCGCAATGAGCATGCGCGCCGCCTTACCCACCCGCCCCGCCGCGCAATCGACGCCCGCCAACGCCCACGGCCCGCCCCGCCGCGCAATCGACGCCCACCAACCCCCGCTGCCCGCGCCGGCCCGGCATAGCCGCCGCTCCGCCGCGCCCGCCCGCGATGCCGCCGGACCTCAGACGACAGGACTGCGGCGCTCCAGCAGGATCACGTCGCGCCACACCCCGTGGTGCAGCCCGACCCGCTCCCGCACGCCGACCTGCCGGAACCCGCACCTCCGGTGCAGCGCCAGGCTCGCGACGTTCTCCGGCAGGATCCCCGACTGGATCGTCCAGATCCCGCCCGCCTCGGTCGACGCGATGAACCGCTCGAGCAGCGTCCGCCCCAGGCCGCGGCCCGTCCGCGCCGGATCCACGTACAGCGAATGCTCGACCACCCCGGCGTACGCCTGCCGTGCCGACACCCGCGAGCACGCGACCCATCCCGCGACCTGCCCGCCGTTGAGCGCCACGAACCGGTGCTCCGCCAGCCGCCCGGCATCGAACTCCGCCCACGACGGCGCCGCGGTCTCGAACGTCGCGTTCCCCGTCGCGATCCCGGCCGCGTAGATCTCCAGCACGGCCGCCGCGTGCCCGGCCGTCATCGGCTCCAGCCGCACCGTGCCGGAGCCGGGGAAACGGGCCGGGGCAGACGAGTCGGTCATCGGCTCATTCTTCCCGGGCTCGTGCCGCTGCGCGGATGCGGGGCGCAGGGGCGCTCAACAGCTCTGGTGCACCTTCTCGATCGGCTGCTCCGGGCACGACGGGCAGGTGAAGAAGTACAGCTCGCCGGCGTCGGCCAGAGACAGGCCTGCGTCGTGGATGTGTGTGAACGCCTCGGCGGGCCCGTCAGCGCGCCTCCGGTCGCCGATGTAGTCCTGCAACGGCACCCATCGGAGCCACGATTCGCCGTCGAACCGGTGGGGAGCCGGGCGTGCCGCTGCCGGTGGAAAAACTTCGGCAGATCCGGCGGCATGATGTCGAGAAGCGCCCGACGGCTCCGCTCACCATGTGACGGGCCGCGAAGCGCGCGGCTCACGACATCAGGAGACGACGATGCCGAAGTTTCTGCTCCTCAAGCACTACCGGGGCGGCCCGGAGCACCACCACCCGTTCCCGCCGATGGACCAGTGGGCGCCCGAGGACGTCGAGGCGCACATGGCGTTCCTGCGCGAGGTCGGCGAGATGCTCGAGAAGAACGGTGAGCTCGTCGACGCGCAGGCGCTCGCCCCGGCGCAGTCCTGGGTGCGCTACGGCGGCCCGGATGCGGCTCCGGTTGTCACCGACGGCCCGCTTCCGGAGACCAGCGACCTGATCGCGGGCTGGTACCTGGTCGACGTGGAGTCCCGGGAGCGTGCGATCGAGATCGCGGCCCACATCTCCTCCGAGCCCGGTCCCGGCGGCGGGCCCCTCTACGAGTGGATCGACGTGCGCGAGATCATGTCGCACGCGATGCCGGAGAACGACCCGGCATGAGCCTCGCGGACCCGGCCCTCGCCGACCTGGTCCGCGGGCTCGTCCCGCGGGTGCTCGCCGGCCTGGTCCGCCGGGGTGAGGACTTCGACGCCGCCGAGGACGCGCTGCAGGAGGCGCTGCTGGAAGCCCTGCGGGTCTGGCCGGACAACCCTCCCCGCGACGCCGGCGCGTGGCTGACCACGGTCGCCACGCGCCGGCTCGTCGACGCCCGCCGCAGCGAGACCGCCCGCCGGCGTCGCGAGGAGACGACCTCCGTGGAGCCGGACCCGGGCCCGGCCGCGGAGCCGGGCGACGACACGCTCCTGCTGCTCTTCTGCTGCTGCCACCCGGATCTGGCGCCCGCCTCCCAGGTGGCGCTGACCCTGCGCGCCGTCGCCGGCCTCACCACCCGCGAGATCGCCGACGCGTTCTACGTACCCGAGGCGACCATGGCGCAGCGCATCAGCCGCGCCAAACGCACCCTGCGCGGCAGGCGCTTCGACCGCCCCGGCGACCTCGCCGTCGTGCTGCGGGTGCTCTATCTCGTCTACGCCGCCGGTCACGCGGGCCGGCTCGACCTGACCGCCGAGGCGATCCGGCTCGCCCGGCAGCTCACCCTCGCCACCCCCGAACCCGAGGCGCGCGGCCTGCTCGCCCTGATGCTGCTCAACCACGCGCGGCTGCCGGCCCGTCTCGACGCGGCGGGCCGCATCGTCACCCTGGACCGCCAGGACCGCAGCCTGTGGGACACCCGCCAGATCGCCGAGGGTGTCCGCGTCCTGCAGTCGGCCCTGGCCCGGCAGACGGACGACCGGCCCCCGGGCCGCTACCAGATCGAGGCCGCCATCGCCGCCCTGCACGACGACGCGGCGACCGCGGCCGAGACCGACTGGCCCCAGATCCTGTCCTGGTACGACGACCTCGTGGCCCTCGCCCCGGACCCGATCCGCCAGGACCCGGCTGCGGTCCTCGGCCGCGCGATCGCCGTCGCCCACGTCCTCGGCCCCGCCGCCGCCCTCCGCGAGACGGACCGCCTCCGGCCGGTGATCGGCGACCGCCACCGCTGGCACGCCGCCCGCGCTCACCTGCACGAACTCGCCGGCGACCGCGCTGCCGCCGCCGAGTCCTACGCCGAGGCCGCCCGCCGCGCCACCACCCTCGCCGAACGCGACCACCTGATCCGCCAGGCTGCCCGCGCCCGCGCCGCGAACACCCCCTGATCACGCGGAGCCGACCGGGTGCCGCCGGGGCTGAGAGACCTCGGGGCGTGGGTGGTAGAGGTTGCGGCGTGGGCGCCGGGCGGGGTCCACCGTGGCCGGGGGAATAAAGTCGGGTTGCCGGTCGGCGCCGAGGCGGATGTGCCAGCCCGCGATGGGGTGGTGGATCAGCCGATGGTGGGAGCGGCAGAGCAGGACGAGATTGTCCAGATCGGTGGTGCCGCCGGCTTCCCAGCCCGTGATGTGGTGCCCGTCGGTCCATCGGGGCGGGCGGTCGCAGTCGGGGAAGGCGCAGCCGCGATCGCGGACGCCGAGGGCGCGGCGAAGGCTTCCGGTCGCCAGCCGCCGCGAGCGGCCGACGTCGAGGACCTGCCCGGCGCCGCCGAGCACCACGGGCAGGATCCGTGCGTCACAGGCCAGGCGCCGGGCGGTTGCGGCGGACAGGCGCTCGCCGGAGTCGGTGGTGGCGATGCCGAGGGCGTGGGCGATGGGGTCGAACGCGACGGTCACCGTGAGCTGGGCGGGTTCGCCCCCGGTCTCGGGGAGCTCGCCGGTGCGGAGCGCCAGCCGGCACACCTCGATGAGCGCGTCGGCACGCCGCTGGGCGGGGCGTCTGCCGTCATCAGCGCCGCGCTCGGTAAACGTGCCGGGATTGGCACCCGAGCCGGGGTCGGCGTTGGCACCTGCACCGGCACCGGGGTCGGCACTCGTGCCGGGGACGGCACCGGGATCGGTATGAGTGCCGGGATCGGCGCCAGCACCCGTGCCCGCGGCGGCGCGCGCGGTGGGGGGAGTGCACAGGGGGTGCAGGGCGGCGGTGACGAGGGCGGCGTCTTCGACGGTGAGGGTTCCGGACAGGTGCACCATGCCGTCGACCGGGGCGGACAGGGTGAATCCGCGGGACCGGTGGGCGCGGGCTTCCTGGCGGGCCAGGGCCAGTTCGTCGGCGCGCTCGGCGACGTGCGGGGCGACGTGGTCGAGGATGCGGCCGCCGACCGTGCGGAGCTGGCGGGCGGTGAGGCGGCCGGCCCAGTCGACGAGGGTCGCCTCGGCGTGGCCGATGATCTGCCGGGCCTCGG
The DNA here is from genome assembly GCA_934667465.1 of uncultured Actinoplanes sp. Taxonomy (GTDB): domain Bacteria; phylum Actinomycetota; class Actinomycetes; order Mycobacteriales; family Micromonosporaceae; genus Actinoplanes. The sequence goes on from CAKUMG010000644.1 coordinate 3,863, forward strand.
CCGGGCTGACGTCGTCGAGCTCGGGCAGGCCGGTGGTGACGGTGTCGAGGGTCGCGGCGATCACGGAGGCCTGGCGGACGTCGGTGCGGCCGTCGAGCAGGGCCTCTTCCATGCCGGGGCGGGTGTGCAGGGTGGTGGCCAGGGCGGCGAGGTCGCGGGCCGGGCCGAGGTCGAGCTGGAGCTGGGACCGGATCCAGGTGGGGGTGCTGCGGTTGCCGTGCTGGGCGGGCAGGTCACGGTCGGCGGCCTGCTGCACCAGCGCCGCCTGCAATGCCACGGCGGCTTGTTCGAGGCGGTAGGCGGCGTGCAGGCAGGCGACGGTGTCGTCGTCGGTCAGCGACCACAACGGCGACGCGGCGAGTTTCGCCGTGTCGTCGCCGAGTTGCTGCACCTCCGTCAACATGTCCCGAAGTATCGAACACCTGTGCTAATCCGGTCTAATTGATCATGTCTGGCAGAGATCGACATTCACCATGTGCGAAGCGCCCCCGTCCCGCCGCGGTGCGACCTCGGCCCGGGACGCCCGGCCGCCGGGGTCACGAGCGACCCCGGCCGCCGGGGTC
>CAKUMG010000645.1 GCA_934667465.1 uncultured Actinoplanes sp.
GACGGATTCTTTTCTGGTCCGGTCAGGGGCGGCCATTCACATCGGCGCGGTCCCCGGGCGTCAGCGGATTGGTGGCGGTGAAGTCCCGGGCGTTCAGGTCGAAACCCTGCCAGTGGACGTGCATCGGGCTCTGGTCCTCGTCCCGGGGAACGTGGTGGAAGCCGACCCGGACCCACATCACCGGGTCGGTCAGCTGCTCGCCGTCGGCGTAGTCCAGCACGGACTGGCCGGAGCACTCCGGGTCGAGGTTGAACGTGGCGAACTTCTCGCAGGCGCGGGACTGGGTGAAGGAGACGTCCGGCACCGTCTCCGGGCGGCTCTCGTAGACATCGCCGGGCCCGAGGGCCAGCTCGTACGAGCGCGGATGACCGTCGGCGTTGACGAGATCACCGCTGATCACCCGCCACCACCGGCGGTTGGCGGTGACGAGGTTCGCCTCGGTCGTGATCGGGGTCCGGGTCGACTCGAGGATCGCCGACCGGCGGCCTCGCGCCCCGGTGGGCTTGCTGTCGTACTGCTCGACGCGTTCGCCGCCCCCGCCCTCTCCGGCCAGGTCGAAGTCGACCCGCCAGATGGCGTTGTGGTGATGGTTGGTGGCGTTGTCCGTCGCGCCCGGCCCGATCGGCCAGCCGGCCTTGGGGATCGTGTAGTCCGTGGGGGAGAGGTCGCCGGTGGCGCCCAGCCGGGCGGTGATCCGGCCGCTGTCGCCGAAGCGGTACTCCGTGACGTACTCGTACCATCCGACCTTCGACACCGTCCGGAGCACCAGATCGTGGCCCTGCCGGGTGGAGAGGGTCTGCCGCTGCTCGTCGTTGAGGCGCTGAGCGGGACCGGTCGCATCCGCTGTGACGCACAGCACGCGGGTGCCGGCAGGACCGGCGCCGCTGTACGGCGCGCGCCGGGATCCGCCCGGGCACTCCTTCGCGGCCAGCGCCTGCATGGCGTCACCGCCGAAACCGAACGACGTGATGTCGTTCCACTCCGTCAACCCGGAGTCGTACGGCACGTTGAGCTGGGCCAGCGTGACGGAGTCGAGCACCCGGAGGGGCGCCGGCGCGCTGCGGTACGACACGGCCACCTTCTCCAGCACCAGTCCGGTCTGGGGATCGACGCGCCAGCACATCTGCCACCGGGTGCCGCCGGGCAACACCTCGGAGACCCTCGACGCCGCACCGCAGTCCTGCGTGTGAGGTGGATCGGCCCGGCCGGCGCTGACCGGGGCAAGGGCGCCGACAAGGACGGCGCAGGCCAGCGCGGCCGGCATGGCGAGTCTCATCGTGCCTCCGGTTCAGTCACCCGCCCGCACCACGGCGCGGGCGGAGAGGTCGACGACGAGGTCGGTCAGATCGAGGAACGGCCGGTCCGCGGGGCGGGGGAGGAGTACGAGGCACCGGTGGACGCCGCAAGCGGCTGCCGGGCCCCGGTCGCCGTCGTCCGCGGAGAAGGTCTGCGCCTCGAACGTCAGCTGGTCCCGCGAGGTCAGCGGGGTGCCGGTCGAGGCCTGGAACCGTTCCCGCAATACCGCCGCCGCCTCGTCGCGCCACAACAGCTCCACGGCTGCGCCGGTCTCGCGCTCCGTCGGCGGGGGCTGCCGGCGCCGGGCGGCGAAAGTGCCGTCCACCCGGCCCGCGGCCAGATCCACCACGCGTTTCAGGAGCCGGTCGGAGCGGTAGTCGTACAGCAGGACCGCCGCTTGCCGGACGTCCTGCGGGGATGCGCCGTCGCCGTCGAGTTGGACGGACAGCACCTCCGGACCGCCGGCACCGGTCACGTCGGCCGTTTGGGACCGCAGACCGGCATCGACTGCCAGGGCACGGGCGCGGGTGACCTCGTCCGGAGTCAGCGCGTCGCGTCCGGTGCCGGCGGCGGGCGCGGTGCGGAAGCCGGGGTCCGAGATCTTCGGCGGCTCCACCGGCCGGCGCTCGGTGCCGGCCGCGACGGCGGGCCGGGGTGTTTCCGCGTGCGACCCCAGCGTATATCCGTAAACGCCCACGGCGCTCACTACGACGGCCGCGACGAACCATCGGGAAACGATCGCGACCGACAATTTTCCACTGCGTCCCGAAGCCGCATTCTTCCTGGTTCCGTTATTGGGCACTGAACTGTTTCACGATCGTTGCTCCCCCGTGGAGATGATCAGGCCGCCACAGCATCTCATCGCTAGACATAAATGCGTGACCCGTTTCTCTGGATTCAGGATGGTGCACAACCCGACGATTCCCCGTATCCGAGCCGTCGCTGGGAGTGATAGTGCGCCGCCGCCCGCGGAGGTGATCGGGGAGTTCGCCCCGGGGCGGGCGCTCGGCCGGGGCGGCGCTGCGGCGTACCGCAAACGGTTTCATTGTCGGGACGTGCGGTTCATGCAAAGACGATCTTCGATGCGTTGACATGTGTCTGAAATCAGTTTCACACTGGCCCGCGATGTGCGACCCGGCGAGCGACCGGAGGCGGCATGGCGGTGACGATCAGGGATGTGGCGCGGGTGGCCGGCGTGAGCGCGTCCACCGTGACCCGGGCGTTGACGCTGCCCGACCTGGTCAGGCCCGCCACCCGGGAGCGGGTGATCAAGGTGGCCGGCGATCTCGGGTACCGGCCGAACCGGGCGGCGCGGGAGCTGATCACCGGCCGGACCGGGACGATCGGGCTGCTGGTGCCGGATCTCGGGAATCCGTTCTTCCCCAGCATGGTGAAGGGCGTGCAGGCGCGGGCGCACGAGGCAGACCTGGCCGTGTTCCTGGCCGACGCCGATGAGGACACTGCCGCGGAGATCGGGCTGGTGCGCAAGCTGTCCGACAAGGTGGACGGGTTGCTGCTGTGCTCGCCGCGGATGGGCGACGACGAGCTGCGCGCGCTGCATCAGGGGGACAAGCCGCTGGTGCTGGTGAACCGCCGGCTGGCGCGGGTGCCGTCGGTGACGCCGGACTTCCCGGGCGGGATGCGGCAGGCCGTGGGGCATCTGACCGCGCTCGGGCACCGGCGGATCGCGTACGTGGCCGGACCGAAGGGGTCGTGGGCCAACCGGGAGCGGACCCGGACGCTGCGGGCGGTGTGCGGGGCGGCCGGGGTCGAGCTGGTCGAGGCCGGCAACGTGATCCCGCAGTTCGAGGGCGGGGTCGCCGCCGCCGATCAGGTGCTCGCGGCCGCCGTGACGGCGGTGATCGGCTACAACGACCTGGTCGCGCTCGGGCTGCTGCACCGGTTCGCGGCGCGCGGCGTCGCGGTGCCGGGCGAGGTGAGCGTGCTCGGGTTCGACGACATCGCGTTCGCCGCCATGGCACACCCGGCGCTGACCACCGTCGCGCTGCCCCAGGAGCAGGCCGGGCGGGCCGCCGTGGACCTGCTGCTGCGGCTGCTGACCGAGAGCGACGAGCGGGGCCGCAACGACAGAGGCCGCGGGGAGAAGACCGAACGCCGAGACCTACCCACTCAACTGATGGTCCGGGGCACCACCGGCCCCGCCCGGCAGGAGGAGACATGAGAAAACTCGCGCTCGCCACCGTCCTGATCCTGGCCGCAAGCGGAGCCGCCTGCGGCGCCCCGGACAGCCCGGAGGCCAGGACCGACGGACCCGTGCCGGAGAAGCCCGCGGAGGCGGTCACCGTCAACGTGCTCGACGTCGCCGGCAACCTGCAGCTGACCCAGGGCATGATCGACGAGTTCGTGGCGAAGAACGGCGACCAGATCGGCAAGGTCACCTACACCAAGGCGACCGCGCCGGAGCTGGTCGGCAAGATCAAGGCGCAGCAGGGCGCCGACCGGGTCGGCATCGACCTCGTGCTCACCGGCGTCGACGGGCTCGCCGCCGGGATCGAGCAGGACCTGTGGCTGCCTCTTCTGCCCACGCACGCGGCGCGGCTGCCCGGGATGGCCGACTATCTGCCGGGCGCGCAGGCGATGCAGAAGCTCGCGGGCGACCACGGCGTCACGGTCACCTACTATCCGTCCGGCCCGCTGATCGAGTATCTGCCCGACCGGGTGCCGGACCCGCCGAAGACCGCGCAGGAACTGCTCGCGTACGCGAAAGCCAATCCCGGCGCCGTGCAGTATGCCCGCCCGTCGAACTCCGGTCCGGGCCGCACGTTCCTGATGGGTCTGCCCTACCTGCTCGGCGACAGCGACCCCAAGGACCCGGTCAACGGCTGGGCCAAGACGTGGGAGTACCTCGGCGAGCTCAACAAGTACGTCACCCTCTACCCGTCGAGCACCTCCGAGACCATGAAGAGCCTCGCCAACGGCTCCGCCAAGATCATCGTGACGACCACCGGCTGGGACATCAACCCGCGCGTGCTGGGCACGGTCCCCAAGGAGGCAACCGTCGGTACGCTCGACGGCTTCCACTGGGTCACCGACGCCCACTACGCCGTCATCCCCAAGGGCGTGCCCGTCGACCGGCAGGCCGCCGTGCTCAACCT
>CAKUMG010000646.1 GCA_934667465.1 uncultured Actinoplanes sp.
CGCGCCTGGCGGTTCGTCGCGGTCCGGCGCGCCTGGCGGTTCGTCGCGGTCCGGCGCGCCTGGCGGTTCGTCGCGGCCCGGTGGGTGAATGCGGGGAGACCGGTCGGGTGTCGGCGTGGGTGATCTGCCGCGGGCAGACGATGCCGTACGGGTGTCAGGTGGCGCGCCGCGGCCGCCGGGCGCCCGGTCGTGGGATGCGGGCGCGTCGGCCGGACGCTGCTGGGGGAGTGCCGGGCCCGGCGGCTGCCCCGCCGGGTCGGCGCCTCGTGAGTCGCCGGACAACGGCCAGCCCGGTGGCAGCGTGGGCGAGACGGGCGGTGCGGTGGAAACTGTGCCCGTGGTGCCCGTGCGAGGCGACAGGCTGTCCGGTGCCGCCGCTTGCCAGCTCACGATGCCGATGAGCGCGGTCACCGCACCGGCGGCGAGCAGGATGGTGATGTGGCCCGGAGGCCGGTTTTCCCCGTGGTTCGCCATGGCGGCAACCTTCGGTTGTCGGCTGGAGACCTCCGAAGCGTAGGCGCCGTCCGCCCCGGATTCGATCCGTTTTCCCGTCGGATCACCGTCAGCGGGCCGGCTGTCCGGCGGTGCGGAGGTCGTCGTGTCCGGCGACGTGGGGCTCGTCGTATTCGGCGGTGCAGGGCTCGTCGTGTGCGGCGATGCGGGGCTCGTCGAGTGCGGCGACGTGGGGCTCGTCGTGTCCGGCGGTGCGGAGGTCGTCGTGTCCGGCGGTGCGGAGGTCGTCGGGGAGGCGCCAGGGGCGGCCGGGTGGGTGGGTCGCGGCGATGCGCGGGCCGGTGGGGGTGCGGGCCGGGGCGGTGGCCCGGTACCACTGTGCGCAGAAGATCGCGATCAGGGCCAGGTGGATCACGTCGCCGCCGTAGTACATGAGCTGCGCGGCCGGTTCGGCGGCCGCGGCGGGGACACCCGCGGGCGGGTGGGCGTAGACGTGCTTGGCGAGGACCGCGTGGGCGGCGAGGAAGGCGACGAGCACCCCGGCGCGGACCGGCCGCCCGGGCCGGTGCGGCGCCGGATCCTCACCCACGACGGACGCGGTGAAGAGGTAGCCGGCGAACAGGATGTGCGCGTGGACGACGAGGTGCAGCCACGGGTGCGCGCCCATCGCCGCGTACAGGCCGGTCGTGTAGAGCAGCCACAGGCCGCCGGCGTCGAGCGTGGCGGCCGTGACCGGGTGGGTCAGACCGCGGACCAGACGATTCGCGAAGAAGCGCGAGACTGTACGCGCGGCGCGTACCGGCAGGGCTCGTAGCGCAAGCGTGATCGGGGCACCGAGGACCAGCAGCAGCGGCGCCGCCATGCCGAGTAGCAGGTGCCCGAGCATGTGCGCGCCGAAGTCGTGGTGCGCCCCGGCCGCCACCGGCCCGGTCAGTGCGGCCGCCGCGGTCGCGACCCCCGCACACCACGCGAGCGTGCGCCACCCCGGCCAGTACCGTCCCCGTCGCCGGACCGCGACCACCCCGGCGACGTACACCCCGGCCACGCCCAGCAGCAGCGCCCCCATCACCCGCGCGTCCTGGCGGGGCTGCCGGTGTCCGCATCGGCCTCGGCGCGCGTCCGGGAGCGGAGCAGCAGCGTCACCCCGGCGGCCACCAGCAGGCCAGCGATGATGTTCCACACCCAGTCGTACGGCGCGATGTCCACGTGGTAGCGGATCTGGTGCAACCGCAGCAGCTTGTGCTGAACAGTCCCGTCGTACAGCTGGAAAGCTCCCGCCCCCGTGAGCAGCCCGCCCCACCACGGCGTGGCCCCGAACGCGTGCCGGCGGCGCAGATCGGCGTACAGGAAAAGCGCCGCGACCGTACTGAACCACCCCACGGCATGGAACACCCCGTCGGAGACCAGCCCGGCGGCGGGCGTCGACTTGTCATAGAAGTGGTGCCAGTGCAGCAGCTGGTGGAACACCGTCTCGTCGACGAAGGCGGCGATGCCCACGCCGAGGAGCACGCCGGAAAGGACGTTGCGACGGGTCGACATGAGCGACGGCGTACCCGGGCCCGGACCCCCCAAACGGCGCGGCGCCCCGGGCACGGACCCCCGAACGGCGCGGCGCCCCGGACCGGGAACGCCGAACGGTGCGGTGACCCCGGCTCGAACACGCCGAACGGCGCGGCGGCACGGGCCGGGCCGGGCCGCCGAACGGCGGGCGTTCCGGGCCAGGAACGGCGAACGGCGCGGCGGCCCGGGCCGGAAACGGCGAACGGCGGGCGTTCCGGGCCGGAAACGGCGAACGGTGCGGCGCCCCGGCCGGGCACGCCGGACGGCGCGGTGACCCTAGGCCGGAGCGGTGGCCGGGCTGGAAAGCCGAACGGCACGGCGAACCCACGAGGGGGTCACCGCGCCGTTGGAGGAGCGCAGAAGCGAGCGCCGGAGCGCAGGCTCAGCCGGCGATGGTGCTGAGCCGGATCAGGTCCTCGCGGGAGACGACCTTGACGCGCTTGCGGCCGTGCGGCTCGCCGAGCGTGATCTCGTGCGCGTCGAGCTGCTGCCAGCCGGCCCACGTGGTGAAGCTCAAGCCGCGCTCCTGCAGGTAGACGAGCACGTCGGCCGGGTCGGGCCGCTCCGCGGCGGGCAGCTTGTCGGCGTCCGCGAGCAGGCTGGTGACCGTCTCGCCGGCGTCGCCCTTGGTGTGGCCGATCAGGCCGACCGGGCCGCGCTTGATCCAGCCGGTGACGTACATGCCGGGGATGTGCTCGCCGTCGAGGTCGAGCACGCGGCCGGCGGCGTGCGGGATGGTGCCGGTCTTGGTGTCGAAGGGCAGGTCGGGCAGGGCCGTGCTGAGGTAGCCGACCGCGCGGTAGACCGCCTGGACCTCCCAGTCGGTGAACTCGCCGGTGCCGCGCACCCAGCCGTCGCCGGTCAGCTCCTGCGTCTCGGTGCGCAGCCCCTCCACCTTGCCGTCGCCCAGCACCTCGACCGGCGCCTGCAGGAAGTGCAGGTGCAGGCGGCGCGGGCGGTCGCGCTGGTCGCGGACGGCCCAGTTCTGCAGGATGTCCACGCACATCTTGACGTGCCGGGTCTGGCGCATCATCTCGAGGCTGCCCTCGTCGAACTCGATGCCCTCGGGGTGGACGATCACCTCGACGTTGGGCGAGTGGTCCAGCTCGCGCAGCTCCTGCGGGGTGAACTTGACCTGGGCCGGTCCGCGCCGCGAGAACACGTGCACGTCGGTGACCGGGCTGTTCTTCAGGTGCTGGTAGACGTTGTCCGGGATCTCGGTGACCAGCAGCTCGTCGGCGGTCTTGGCGAGGATCCGGGCGACGTCGACGGCCACGTTGCCGGCGCCGATCACGGCGACCTTCTCGGCGGTCAGCGGCCAGTCGCGCGACACGTCGGGGTGGCCGTTGTACCAGGAGGCGAAGTCCGCGGCGCCGTAGCTGCCGGGCAGGTCGATGCCCGGGATGTTGAGCTCGCGGTCCTTCTCGGCGCCGGTCGCGATGATGGTCGCGTCGTAGAAGCGCTCCAGCTCCTCCGGCTTGACGTCCACGCCGTAGGCGATGTTGCCGAGGAAGCGGATGCGCGGGTTGTCCATCACCCGGTGCAGCGCGTTGATGATCTCCTTGATCCGCGGGTGGTCGGGCGCCACGCCGTAGCGGATCAGGCCGTAGGGAGTGGGAAGCTTGTCGAGGATGTCGACGGTGACCGTCTCGTCGGACTTGATGAGGTGGTCGGCGGCGTAGATGCCGGCCGGGCCGGACCCGATGACGGCAATCCGCAGGGGGCGGTCCATGGTCGCACTTCCTTCGCTCGCGCGGTCGGTACGCCGGGCCAAGATCGACGTGAAGGCCAACGCAAACTATAAAACCTCAAGCTCCGTTGAAATCAAGGGCACCCTAACTTCAGGGGCCCCTAACGCGTGTGACCTGCGCCGCACCACCGCTCCGACCAGCGCCGACGCGGCCCGGAGCCCCTCCGGTGACCTGCGCCGCACTCCCGCTGCCGGCGGGTGGCGGGCCCCTCCTGGCACCGCACGCCCCGCCTCCGCCGACGCCGGGCCGCCGGGTCCCCGAAGCACCTCCGAGGGCCCGCGCCGCGCCCGGCGTTCACGTCAGCGTCGCCAGGTCCCGGGCCACCTCCGATGCGGCAACCGCGCCGAGCGCACTGAACGGCTTCGGGCCCGACCGGTCGCGCACATGGATCTCGGCCAGGATCTGGTCGGGGAACTCGTCGGGAGCGCCGACGGCGATGCCCGGGTCGAGCTCGACCACGACCATGAGCCCGCCGACGACCCGCTCGATCCGCTCCTGCACCCCGGCGTCGCGCGGCGTCTCCCGCCGCCAGCCGCGCCGCTCCAGGGCGAGAACCCGCGTGGTGGGAACCTCGGTGCCGGCGACCTTGTCGAGGGCGGCCGCGGGGTAACTCTCGCGGGTGAGCTGCTCGA
>CAKUMG010000647.1 GCA_934667465.1 uncultured Actinoplanes sp.
ACCTCCGCCACGCCGGCCGGCTCGACGAGGCGCACGGCCTCGGCGTCGCCAACCTGGACCGCTACCGGCGCATGTTCGGCGAACGGCACGCCTACACGCTGTCCGCGCGGACCAACCTGGCCATCGTGCTGCGCCTGAAGGAGGAGATCGAGCAGGCGTACGCGCACGACAGCGAGGCCTGGCAGGCGCTCAAGGAGACCCTCGGCCCGGACCACCCGGTCACCCTGACGTGCGCCACCAACCTGGCGAGCGACCTCTACGCCCGGGGCGACTTCCAGCAGGCGTACGAGCTCGACGTCGACATCCTGGCCCGCTCGGAGCGCAAGCTCGGCGCCGATCACCCGTCCACGCTGGCCATCGGCGTCAACCTGGCGCAGGACCTGCGGGCGCTCGGCCGGGTGAACGAGGGCGACCGGATCCTCGCGGACACCATGGCCCAGCTGCGCGCGACCCTGGGCGACCGCCACCCCGCGACCCTGAACGCCCTGCAGAGCATCCGCGCCGACTGCGACGTCGACCCGATGCCGCTGTGACGGCCTCCGCCGCGCACCGCCGTCAGTCGACCCGCCCGGGCGGACCGCTGCTGCCGAGGTTGAACCGGGGACGGTCGATCTGGGTGAGCAGTTGCCGGACCGAGCCGGACAACGACTGCCGGTCGTAGCGGTGCAGGGTGGACAGGGACACCTCCGACAGGTCGACCAGATCGGTCTCGACATCCGCCGGGGAGTTCTCCATCGCCATGTTCCTCCTCGGCAGCACAGGCGGCCCATCCATTTCTGTCACTATCGCACACGGCTCCGGGCGAGCCCGGCACCATCCACGTCTTCACCCCCGGCCGGCGGCGTGCCACGCTGATCGGCGTGGACCACGCCGGACCCCCCGCATCCGCCGTCACCATCGGCATCGTCACCGCGCTCACCGTCGAACGGGCAGCCGTCCAGGCGGTGGCTCCCGGCCTCGCCGAGCGGCGCGTTCCCGGCGATGTGCACAACTACCTGGTGGGCTCGCTGCCGAGCCGGGATCCGGCGGCGCCGCACGCCGTCGCCGTCGGGCTGCAGACGCGCGACGGCACCCGTGACGCGGCGGCACTGTGTGCCGACATGGCTCGCAGCTTCCCCGGATTGCGCACCTTCGTGATGTGCGGCATCGCCGCCGGCGCCGGGCCCGCCGTCCGGCTGGGCGACATCGCCGTGGCGACCGGCGGCGTCGTCGACTACGGGCACGTCTATCGCATCGACGGCACGAGCGAGGTGCGCCGGCCCGTGCAGCTGCCCGCCGCCACGTGGCTGCGCGCCGACGCCGAGGTGCGGAGCCTGGAGGAGGCGGGACGGCCGCCCTGGCCGGCCCTGCTCGCGGAGGGGACGCGCTTCCGCCGGCCGGACGGCGCCGGGCTGCCCGCGGTGCACCGCGGCGTGGTCGGCAGCGCCGATCTGCTGCTGCGCGACGCCCGGTACCGCGACGAGACCGCGCGCCGGTACGGCCTCATCGCCTTCGAGATGGAGGGTGCGGGGGTCGCCATCGGCGCCTCCCTGCGCGACCTGCCGTGGTTCATGGTGCGGGGCATCGCCGACCACGGCGACCACGCCACCAAGAACGACCTCTGGCACCCGTACGCCGCGCTGGCCGCCGCGGCCTACGTCCGTGCGCTCCTCGCCGCCTGCCCGCCGTTCGGCGGCGGCACCGGCCCGCACCCGGCACCGTCCTCCGGCAGCGGCTTCCGCATGCTGGTCGACGCCCTGGAGGGGATACCGCTGATGCGCGACGACTACCAGCGGCGCGCCGTCCTGGCCACGCTGCCGCCGCGGCTGCGGTCCGCCATCCCGGACGGCACCGTCGGGCGGCTGCACCTCGTCGCGGTCGTGCAGACCTGCGAACAGCTCCCGGGCGGGCGCGAGGCGCTGCTCGACACCCTGCGCCTGGTCCTCGGCGAGGACTCCCCCGACTTCCAGCGGTTCCTCGGCGTCGCCCGGCGGTCCTGGTCACTCCCCTGACCCGGCCACCTCCCGCAGGGCGTCAGCAACCGCCTCCGGTCCAGCCTCCACGCCCCGGTCCCGCAGCGCCAGGTAGCAGGCGCGGACCACCTCGGGCCGGTCGCGCAGCGGCTCACCGGCGCCGGCGGTCAGGCTGAGACCCGCCCACGCCCTGAGGTCACCGGGATCCGCGTCCACCGCCTTCGCGTACGCGGCGCGGGCCGTGGTCAGCTCCCCGGACAGCAGGGCAGCCTCACCGGCGGGCGACCCGTGGGAAGCACCCTGGTACGCGTACGAGCGCACCCGTTGCTGCCAGCCCAGCGACCACACCAGCCGTGGGTCGGGCTCGATCGTGGCCGGCAGCGCGGCGAGCGCCGTCCCGTCGAGGACCGGCCACCGGCGCGTGAGGGCGACGACCCTGCCCGGGTCCGGCCGCAGATGCCGCAGCCGCCACTCGGCGCGGTGCCCGGCGGCGAGCAGGCCGGCGACGGTACCCATGTCCGGATCGACGTGTTCCCCGCGCCAGGACGCCAGCCGGGCGGAGAGACCGGAGACCAGGCGGCGTCCCGCGTCCGTGAGCTCCGGGGCGCCGGCCACCTGGGCCAGGGCCGCCTCGACCTGGCCGCGGGCGTACGCGAACTCGAAGTCCGCGACCGGCCGATCCCGGTCCGCCACGCCGTGCCGCCGCACCCGCCAGAACTCCGCGATCCCGGAGAACGCGTAGATCCCCTGCAGCAGCCCCGGCAGCGGGCGCGGATCGTCGCGCCAGGGTGCGTACAGGACCGGCCGGGGGGCGTCGCGCTCGTCGGCGAGCGGGATCAGATGGGTCAGGCCGCCGAGCTTGATGTGCTGGAACTCGTGCACCAGCGTGACCGCCAGGTCCACCTCGTCGAGCGGCGGCGAGGTCATCACGCTGCCGAACGCCTCCCCCGTGGAGGCGCTGCGGCTGGCTCCCGAGCCGTAGGAGGGCAGGGGCACGACAGTGACCACCGCCGCGGCCAGCGCCTCGGCGGTGTCCCGGTGATACCGGCTCAGCAGGGCCCACGCGCCGTCCAGCAGCCGGCTCCACCGCTCGGCCTCGGCGGCGCCCAGGCGGTCCGGGCCGACGGGGTCGGCGAGCTCCCGGTACGGGTCGAGGTCGTCGAGGAACACCGACAGCCGTACGTCGTCACCGGCGACCAGGCGCCGCAGCGGCCACCAGCCCGGCGCCTCGCGCCCCGGGTCGTCCGGCACGACCACCTCGGTGCCGCCGGCCCGCAGCCGGATCTCGCCCGCGCCGGTGGTGGCCTCGACGCAGGACCAGCGGGGCAGGCCGGGGAAGCGGGCCGTCCCGAGCGCCGGGAGCATGACGTGGCCGTCCCGGGCGGGCAGCAGCGTGCGCCACGGCAGGGCCGCGCGGGCGCCGGCGAGCAGGGCCAGGGTGTGCACGACACCGGCGTCCACCCAGAACGGGGCCTCGCTCGCGGCCCGGCCGCGGGCCCGCCGGAGCACGTACGCGGCCCACGCACCGACCTGGGGATGCAGCAACAAGCGCGTGCAAGCCTCGGACGCGACCTCGTCCGCCGCCGTGAGGGCCGCCCACGCCGCCGACGGAGGCGGCAGCGGGCCCAGCGCGGCCGGATCGGCGAGGGCCTGCGACATCACCGTGTCGATCAGCAGCAGGCGGCGGCTGCGCTGACCGGACCAGAGCGTCCGGATCGTCGCCGGGCCCCCGCCGCCCCCGCACAGCTCGTCCAGCTGAGCCGCGGTGATCCGGTGGTGGTCCGGATCACCGCCGTCCTCGGCACCGTGCATCGTTCGCCCCCTGAATATCAGCCCTCCGCGATCGTACGCATACGCATCTATCGATTTGTCGCGTGCCCGGCCGGAGCGTGGCGGGTACAGCTAGCCCTACCCCGAAGTGGGTAGCAGGGGGGAGTGACCTTCGCGGGCGGTTTCGCCATGCTCGATGCATGACGACGAAGACGCTGACCAGGAAGGCCCTGCGGGGCACGGCGATCGCGGTGAGCGTGGCGGTCGTGCTCACCGGCTCCGGCGCGGCGAGCGCCGCCGCCTCCTCCTCCGCGCGGGAGATCCAGATGCGAGAGGTCGCGCGGCACGTGCTGGATGCCGGGGTTCCCGGCTACGTGGCCCGCATCGACGACGGGCGGCGGGTGAGCACCACCGTCGCCGGGGTCGCCGACCGGGCCACCGGGCGGGCACTGACCGCGCGGGACCAGTTCGAGATCGGCAGCAACACCAAGACGTTCGTGGCGGCGCTGGCTCTGCAGCTGGTCGACCGGGGCACGCTGCGGCTCGACGCGCCCGTGGAGACGTACCTGCCCGGCGTCGTGCCCAACGGCGGCGCCATCACCGTCCGGCTGCTGCTGACGACCGTTTTCGCGGGCACGCTGGGCTATGAGCGCGAGCGTCACCGGCAGG
>CAKUMG010000648.1 GCA_934667465.1 uncultured Actinoplanes sp.
GCAGCATCCTCCTGGTGCCGAGAGTGCCGTCCCCCAGACGTCCACCATCGGCAGTAAGAGCCAGGGCTGGCTCCACCAAGGCGATTTTCATCGGGCGCCGGATCAGTCCGACCGCAAGCGCGACGATTACGAGGTGTCTCATATGTCACCTCCTTTCCTTTCTCGATCTGACCACGAAGCCGCCAAACTGCGGTTCCTCCCCCTGGACGAGGATGCCGCGGTGATCCATGCATTTCCGGGCTGCTATCAAGCCTGGCCGCTGCGACCCTTGGCTCAGCGGAGCGGTGGATCATCGATCAGGGCATGGCTGGCCCTGACACGCCTACCGGCCGCCGGTCGCTTAGGAACGGCAGCCGAAGATAATGCTCCGTTCTTCCCCTTCTCCGACCGGCCGGTCGGCGTTGTCTCCCTCACGAAGACCGCCCCCGGAGGGGTCGACCCCAGTGGGGCCGGCACCTCCAGGGGTCTCGGTCTTGCTCGGCACCTTCAGCCCCAAGCGATCGAGAACTTGTGCCGTGAACGCGTCCAGCTCTTCCTTGGACGTCTGCTCCGCGAAGGAGTCGGTCATTTTCAGCAAACGCTTTTCAACGTCCACTTGACCCTCCTATTCGAGTAAAGTGCGAAGCTCCCCCATGGCGGATTGGTGCAGCCTGTCTGCCTGTCGGCGGGTGACTCCCATACATTCCGCAGCTTTCACCCGGCTCATGCGCAGCCAGTAGATCAGAAAGATGAGCTCACTCTCCTCGGGGTCGAGAGAATTGACTGCGAGCCTGACTTCCCAGTCGGGATCAGCCCTGAGATCTCTGTCCCAGACCGTTCCGGTCGACCTCTCCTCGAGGGAGAGGTGTCCCGGCAGCCCTGCACGGACCTCCTTGCGGTGGTAGCTGGCCTTGAGTTGGTCGAGGTAGAGGTTCCGGACGACCCGATAGGCATACCGCGGGCTTTCCTTGAACAGTTCCCGCTTTCGCGGGTCGGGCCACTGCTCGTAGCACTTGACGGCGGCATCCGCAGCGAGTTCGGTCCCGTCGCGGCCGGCGATCTTGTGACCGGCAGCATGGAGAACACGGTTGCCGTGATCGGTGAACCAGTAGGCATAGTCATCCTTCAGGATCTTGGCCTGCCCTTCGTCAAGATCCGTCCAGGTGGGCGCCGATGACTCAGCGCGCCGCCGCTCAGAACCGCGGTTCGAAGCTTCGACCGATTCGGGGGGCTGATAGCGCTTCCCCGGGAGGGCCCTCATCTCGAGTGCCTCTCTTTCTTGGCGTCGCGTCGCTCCAGCTCCAGGGGCCGGAGCTGAGGAAACGCGATCCCCTACAGACATGACACGGGGCGCGGAGCGGTTTCTGCACCGGCCATCACCAAGATTTTTCTGCCGCCTCATCGTGAGGAGTCCGGTGAAGGAGGCGGTGCCCGTAGTCGGGCCCTCCTGTCGGATGATCAGGACGGTCCGTGCCGCGTAGGTACCGGTCAGGCGCTGGGCAGGGTCGCGACGTGGCCGGCCAAGCGGCTGCGTGGTATCCGTTCGGCCCCGGCACCTGAAGCGGCGCGCCTACGGTCTCGAACTCGTGGGCTCGCCGGCATTCCGAGAACGGCCCGTGTCGACCAAGGGCACCGGGCGGGGCGCGTAGGGGCAGAACGGTTGTAGCTACAACTATTGGGGGCTAGCTTCAGGGCAAAGATCATCAATGGAAGGGAACGCGATGTCTGCCAAGAAGCTGCTCGCCGCCACCATGGGCGCGCTCGCGGGCGCGGCCGTGTTGGCCGCCCCTGCCGCTGCCGCCCCGGGCAAAGGCACCGCTGCACCGGCCGCTGTGGACTGCACCGCGTACCAGGAGGTCTCGACCGACAGGACGTTCCGGGCCGGGTACGAATCCGTGCCGTGGTCCTATTTCTGGAACGAGGGCGACGAGACCTTCTCGCTCTGCGTGGACGTCCCCGACAGCGCCGAGGTGCTCGTCGAGGTGCGCGAGTGGAAGACCGAGGGCTGGACGACCGTCCACACGGCTCCCGCGGGCATCGGCGACAAGGAGTTCACGTACCACGTCGTGAAGCCGTCGATGTACCGCCTCTACGTCACGGGCCTCAACGGCAGCACCGGCACCTACACCGCCGGCCTGAGCTTCAGCCGCTTCGAGAAGTAGACGGGCGGGATGCCGGCCGGGAGATCCCGGCCGGCATCGAAGGTCAGGCGTCGATCTCCTTGCGGTCCCCGGTCGCCCAGAGGGTGTGGAATGCGCCGTCCCGGTCCACCCGCTGGTAGGTGTGCGCGCCGAAGAAGTCCCGCTGCCCCTGGATCAGCGCGGCCGGCAGCCGCGGCGCGCGCAGCCCGTCGTAGTAGGCGAGCGCCGACGCGAAGCCCGGCGCCGGGATGCCCTGCGCCGCCGCCGTGGCCACGACTCGCCGCCAGGCTTCCTGGGCGCCCGCGACGGCGTCGAGGAAGTAGTCGTCGACGAGCAGGGTCGCGAGTTGCGGCTGCTTGTCGAACGCCTGCTTGATGTAGTCGAGGAACTTGGCGCGGATGATGCAGCCGTCGCGCCAGATCTTGGCCATGGCGCCCGGGTCGATCTCCCAGCCGTACTCGGCGCTGGCGGCCTGGATCTGCTGGAAGCCTTGCGCGTAGGCGACGATCTTCGACGCGAACAGGGCCTGCTCGACGTCGGCCTGCAGGTCACCCTGGTAGGAGCCGGCCTGCGCCGACGGTCCCGGCAGGGAGACGGCGGCCTTGCGGGCCTCGACCCCGCCGGAGAGCGCGCGGGCGAAGACGGCCTCGGCGATGCCGGACACCGGCACACCCAGATCGAGAGCCGACTGTACGGTCCAGCGGCCCGTGCCCTTCTGCTCGGCGGCATCGCGCACGACGTCCACGAACGGCTTACCCGTGGCCGCGTCGGTCTGCTTGAGGACCTCCGCGGTGATCTCGATCAGGTAGGAGCCCAGCCGCCCCTCGTTCCAGCCCGTGAAGATCGACGCGATCTCCGCGGGGGAGTGCCCGCCCGCCTGGCGCAGCAGGTCGTACGCCTCCGCGATGAGCTGCATGTCCGCGTACTCGATGCCGTTGTGCACCATCTTGACGAAATGCCCGGCACCGTCCGGCCCCACGTGCACGCAGCAGGGCTCGCCGTCGACCTTCGCGCTGATGTCCTCGAGCAGCGGGCCCAGGGCCTCGTACGACTCCTTCGACCCGCCCGGCATGATCGACGGGCCGTGCAGGGCGCCCTCCTCGCCGCCGGACACGCCGGTGCCGACGAAGTGCAGGCCGCGCTCGCGCAGGGCGGCCTCGCGGCGGCGGGTGTCCGCATAGTGGGCGTTGCCCGCGTCGATGAGCATGTCGCCCTCTTCGAGCAGCGGGGCGAACTCGTCGATCACCGCGTCGGTGGGCTTGCCCGCCTTGACCATGATGATCACCCGGCGGGGGCGTTCCAGGCTGGCGACGAAGTCCTCGGCGCTCTCGGCCGGCAGGAACGTGCCCTCGTGCCCGAACTCCTCGACCAGTTCCTTGGTGCGTCCGTAGCTGCGGTTGTGCACCGCGACCGTGTGCCCGTGCCGGGCGAAGTTGCGGGCCAGGTTGCGGCCCATCACCGCCAGCCCGGTGACGCCGATCTGTGCCTTCTCGGTCATGAACGTCCCTCCTCCACGCGACCGGCGGACCCGACCGGCAATGCGGTCCCGGCGATCGCAAGCCGTCAGGCCCATTGTTACGGATACGACACGCCGGTGGTTCGATGCGGCAACCACAAACTGCCGGCCGTACGCGCACCGCGGCGCAGTCGTCGCAGGTCAGCCCGCTCCTCCCGGCCGACCGCGGCGAAGTTCGATCGTGGCGTCCACGACAATGGCACGCCACGCCCCGGTGCGCCGGAGGAAAAAGATCGGGCCGCGGGTACCCTCAGGCGCGTGAAGCGCGGCGAGATCTGGACCATCGGCAGCCGCACCGACCTGCGCTACCGGGTCCTCGTGCTCTCGGCCGACACCTACAACGACCGATCGAATTCGTCCCCGTTCTGTGCCCCGATCGTGCGCCAGCGCGGTGTCACCGAGCTCCCGCCCTACGCGGTCGCCCTCACCGAGCAGGACCCCATCACCGGCGTCGTCGTGGTCAACCGCATGCGCCGCCTCCCCGCCTCCATCGGCGCCGAACGCATCGGCATGGTCACCGGCTCCAGCATGTCCCGCCTCACCGACGCCATGCGCAACCTCTTCGAGCTCTGAGGGAGGAACTGCCGGTGGTACGACACGGCAGCGGCCGGGAGCCGATCCCGCTGACCGAGCGCTGCGCTGCGGCCCGGACCATGCTCGCCGGCGCCGGGCATCGGACGTTCCCGTTCGGCCCCGTGGGCGCCGCCCGGCGACGGGTCTCCTCGACGGTCACCGAGCAGGCCTGTGT
>CAKUMG010000649.1 GCA_934667465.1 uncultured Actinoplanes sp.
CCCCCGGCACGACCGGCGGCGGCACCGGCACTGGCACGACCACCGGCGGCGGCACCGACACCAACGTCGGGGTTCCCGCCGACGGGTCGTGCACCGATGCGGAGATCTCGCTGACGCCGATCCCGGCCAGCCCCACGGTCAAGCGGGGCACCGCGGTCGAGATGCGACTGAAGATCAAGAACGTGTCGGCGCGGAACTGCTCGCGCGACGTCGGCGCCGACCTGCAGGAGATCTACGTCGAGTCGGGTGCGCAGAAGGTCTGGTCCTCCGACACCTGCGGGACCGCTACCGGCTCCGACGTCCAGCAGTTCGCGCCGAACGGCGAGCGCGAGTACAACGTCTCCTGGAACGGCCGCGAGTCGACCAAGTGCACGTCCGGGTCGGCGGCGGGGCCCTCGCCCGAGGCCGGGCAATATCAGGTTCGCGGGCGGCTCGGCGGCAAGGTCAGCGAGCCGGTCACCATCACGCTGTCCTGATCGCGCAGCGCCGCGGCCGAGAGTTCTCCCGAGACCCGGGCCAAGTCGTCCTAGGGCCCGGTCGCCCGCCCGGGCCGAGTTGTCCTGAGGCCTCCGGCGCCCACCCGGGGCCGGAGGGTTTCGGGAGATCCCGAGCGCCGGCCGCTCGGGGCCGAGCACTCGGTCGCGGTGCGCGATCGCGGTCGACGACCTCCCGCCCCCGGCGCGGAGTGTTCCTTGCGCACCGAGCGTCATGGCGGATCGTGCCCGCAGCGCAGTGGACGAGCCGTCAGGCCCGGATGCCCGCCCGGCTGCAGCGTGAGCCGGGTGGGCGAACGTCGTCCCGGAACTCCGAACGCGCGCCGCAGGTCGTCCTAGGGTGACGAGCGTCCGCCGCCGGCTGACCCGCCCGCCGGCGGACCCGGGCGGCGGCGGGGGTGCCCGCGTCAGACGTAGCGCTCGAGGATCGACGCCTCGGCCAGGCGGGAGAGCCCCTCGCGGACCCCTCGCGCCCGGGCGTCGCCCACCCCGTCGACGGCCTGGAGGTCCTCGACGGTGGCGCCGAGCAGGCGCTGGAGGCTGCCGAAGTGGCCGACCAGGCGCTCGACGATGGGCGCCGGGAGCCGGGGCACCTTGGCCAGGAGGCGGTAGCCGCGAGGGCTGACCGCCGCGTCGAGAGCGTCGGAGGCGCCGGCGTAGCCGATGGCCTTGGCGACCGCGACCAGGTCGATCATCTCGGTGGCGCTCAACAGGTCGAGCTCGACCAGGCCCTCGTCGAGGGTGCGCGCCTTGCGGCCGGTCGGCAGATAGTCGCGAATGACCAGGGTGCGGTCGGAGTCGACGCCGGCCATCAGCTCGTCGAGCTGGAGGGCGAGCAGCCGGCCGTCGGTGCCCAGCTCGACCACGTAGCCGGAGATCTCGTCGGCGATGCGGCGGACCATCTCGAGCCGCTGGACCACGGCGACGGCGTCGCGGACCGTGACGAGGTCCTCGATCTCGAGGGCGGAGAGAGTGCCCGAGACCTCGTCGAGGCGGAGCTTGTAGCGCTCGAGGGTCGCGAGGGCCTGGTTGGCGCGGGACAAGATGGCGGCGGAGTCGTCGAGGACGTGCCGCTGGCCGTTCACATACAGCCCGATGATGTGCATGGACTGGCTCACCGAGATGACCGGGAAGCCGGACTGCTTGGCGACGCGCTCGGCGGTGCGGTGCCGGGTGCCGGACTCCTCGGAGGGGATGCCCGGGTCCGGCATCAGGTGCACGGCGGCGCGGATGATGCGCGTGCCGTCGCTGGAGAGCACCACGGCGCCGTCCATCTTGCACAGCTCGCGGAGGCGGGTCGCGGAGAACTCCACGTCGAGCGGGAAGCCGCCGGTGCAGATCTGCTCGACCACCTCGTCGTAGCCCAGGACGATCAGCGCGCCGGTGCGCCCGCGCAGGATCCGCTCGAGCCCGTCGCGCAGGTTGGTGCCCGGAGCCATCAGGGCGAGGTTGGCGCGCAGCGGGTCACCGCTGACCCCACCGCCGGTCAGGCCGGGCGTCGTCGGCGTCATCGGACGGGCTGCCGGGCCGCTGGTGCCGGGGGCAACGCCGTGGGCATGACGGTTGATGGAGGCATCACGGTCGAGCGGCACCTGTACATTCTACGAACTCTCGGCCAGCCCCCCGAGCCGCGGTGCACAGACGGCTTCGCAGAGTGATCATCTCTCACCAACAGTAACCCTCCCAGCCTCTCCGGCCACCCGGCACACCGACCAACGTGCGTTCCCCCACGGGCGAACGGGGCAACCCAGTCGCCACGCCCGCCACCGCAGTGCGCCCAAGTCATCGGCCCAAGGGGCGCACTGCCAGCCGAGCGAAGCGAGGCCATTATTCAGCCGAGACCCGGGCGGCCCACTGCACTGCCGACTGCAGATCGCCCACTTCGACGACGCGCATGCCCTTGGGCGGGCTGTCGCCCTCGGCCGGTCCGCAGCCCGGCGGCACCAGCGCCACCTTGAAGCCCAGGCGGGCCGCCTCGGCGAGCCGCCGGCCGACCGCGCCGACCCGGCGCACCTCGCCGGTCAGGCCGACCTCGCCGATCGCGACCAGGTGCGGCGCCATGGCCAGGTTGAGGGCGCCCGACGCCACCGCGAGCGCCATGGCCAGGTCGGCCGAGGGCTCGGTGACGCGGATGCCGCCCACAGTTGCCGCGAACACCTCGCGGTCGTGCAGCTTGATCTTCTCCATCCGGCGCTGGAGGACGGCGAGGACCATCGCCAGCCGGGCGCTGTCGAGGCCGGAGACCGTGCGCCGGGGCGAGCCCTGGACCTGCGCGCCGATCAGCGCCTGCACCTCGGTCACCATCGCGCGGCGGCCCTCCATGGCGACCGTGACGCAGGTGCCGGGGACCGGCTCGTTGTAGCGGGTCAGGAACAGCCCGGACGGATCCGCAAGGCTGACGATGCCGCTCTCGTGCATCTCGAAACAGCCCACCTCGTCGGCCGCGCCGAAGCGGTTCTTGACGCCGCGGACCAGGCGCAGCGAGGAGTGCTTGTCGCCCTCGAAGTGCAGGACCACGTCGACGAGGTGCTCCAGGACGCGCGGGCCGGCCACGTTGCCGTCCTTGGTGACGTGCCCCACCAGGACGATGGCGACGCCGCGCTCCTTGGCGATGCTGACCAGGGCCGCCGTGACCGCGCGCACCTGGGTGACGCCGCCCGGGACGCCTTCGGTGCCCGGGGCGGAGATGGTTTGCACGGAGTCGACGATGAGCATGCCCGGCTTGACGGCGTCGAGGTGGCCGATGACCGAGCCGAGGTCGCTCTCGGAGGCGAGGTAGAGCTTGTCGTGCAGCGCGCCCAGCCGCTCGGCCCGGAGGCGGACCTGGCTGACGGATTCCTCGCCGCTGACCACGAGCGAGGGGGTGCCGGCGCCGGCCGCCCACTGCTGGGCCACGTCGAGCAGCAGGGTGGACTTGCCCACGCCGGGCTCACCGGCGAGCAGGACCACGGCCCCGGGGACCAGACCGCCGCCCAGCACCCGATCGAGCTCGCTGACGCCGGTCGGGACGGCCCGGGCCGGGGCGGCGCTGATGGTCGCGATCGGACGGGCCGGCTGCGCCGGGAGCCGGGAACTGACCACGCGCCCCGAGACGACCGGACCGGAGGTGGTGGACTCGATGATCGAGCCCCACTCGTTGCATTCCGGGCAGCGCCCCAGCCACTTGGGCGGCTGGTGCCCGCACGCATCGCACTGATAGGCGGGGCGTGGTTCCGAGCGGGTCCGGGAAGTTGTCACACCGGCAACGCTATCCGGCCGGTGTGACAATCCGGGGTCGGAGTGTCTTACTCGTGCCGTTCGTCCTCGGCGCCCGGGACGCGCGAGGCCGGCGCGAACGGGGTGCTGACCGGGGCCTGCAGCGTCAGCGGCGCGGCGCCGTTGCTGAACTCGAAGACCAGGTTGACCGAGGCGCCCGGCAGCAGCTCGCCGGACAGGCCGACCGCCTGGACCTCCTGGGCGTCGCCCGGCAGGAACGTGGCGGAACCCTGCGGCGCGAGCTCGATGCGGGCCGGCTCGATGTCGGCCTCCGCCTCGGCGGACGGCGCGGCCGAAGCCGATGCCGACGGGCGGCGGGGCGGAACCGACGCGGACGAGACGTCGCCGGTCTCGTCGGGGATGACTTCCTGCTCGTTCTCGCCGTCGGGGTTCTGGCTGGCGGACGGCCGGGCCGAGGCCGGGGCGGACGCGGACGCAGAAGCGGCGGGTCGCGATGCCGGGCCGACCAGGCCGACCTGGCGCGCGGAGACGACGCCCTCGTCGGAGCCCTCGGCGGCCGGGCGGCTGCTGATGAGCACCGTGACCGGCGAGTCCGTGCGGTTGTAGAGGCCCAGCTCGAGCGGGGCGTTCTCGCCGGCCTCGTAGCCCTCGAGGCCCGGGTATTGCAC
>CAKUMG010000650.1 GCA_934667465.1 uncultured Actinoplanes sp.
AGCTGGCACAGGGCCTCGTCGACCTGCTCAACCACGACATCACGCCGTGGGTGCCGGAGCACGGCTCGCTCGGCGCGTCCGGCGACCTGGCCCCGCTCGCCCACTGCGCGCTGGTGCTGCTCGGCGAGGGCTGGGTGCTCGGCAAGGACGGGTCGCGGCTGGCCGCCTCGTCGGCCGGGGTGCGGCCGCTGACGCTGACCTCCAAGGAGGGGCTGGCACTGATCAACGGTACGGACGGCATGCTCGGCATGCTGCTGCTGGCGCTCGACGACGCCGGGCACCTGTTCGCCATGGCCGACGTCACGGCGGCCCTGGCGATCGAGGCGATGCTCGGCTCCGAGCGCCCGTTCCTGCCGGAGCTGCACGAGATCCGCCCCCACCCCGGGCAGTCCGCGTCCGCCGCCAACATCCACCGGCTGCTGCAGGGCTCGGCCATCATGGACTCGCACCGCGACGACCTGGCGCACGCGGTGCAGGACGCCTACTCGATGCGCTGCGCCCCGCAGGTCGCCGGCGCGGCCCGGGACACCCTCGATTTTGCCCGTACGGTCGCCGGCCGCGAGCTGGTCTCCGTCGTCGACAACCCGGTCGTGCTCACGGACGGCCGCGTCGAGTCGACCGGGAACTTCCACGGCGCCCCGCTCGGCTTCGCGGCGGACTTCCTCGCCATCGCGGCGGCCGAGGTCGGCGCGATCGCCGAGCGCCGCGTCGACCGGCTCCTCGACGTGACCCGCAACCGCGACCTGCCGCCGTTCCTCTCCCCGGACGCCGGCGTCAACTCGGGCCTGATGATCGCCCAGTACACGGCGGCCGGCATCGTCGCCGAGAACCGCCGCCTGGCGTCGCCGGCCTCGGTGGACTCGCTGCCGACCAGCGGCATGCAGGAGGACCACGTCTCGATGGGCTGGGCCGCCACGAAGAAGCTGCGGACCGTCCTCGACAACCTGACCAGCCTGCTCGCGGTCGAGCTGCTGGCCGCGGTCCGGGGTCTGCAGCTGCGTGAGCCGCTCGTGCCCTCCCCCGCCGGCCGGGCCGCGGTGGCGGCGCTGACCGGGCGTCCGGGGCCGGACACCTTCCTCGCCCCGGTCCTCGAACAGGCCCGCTCGGTCGTCGCGGGCCGCGACCTGCGCGCCCGCATCGAGGAGCAGCTCGGCCCGCTGCGCTGACCCGGCCCCGGTCCGCTGCCCTGACCCGGCCCCGG
Source organism: uncultured Actinoplanes sp. (assembly GCA_934667465.1). Classification (GTDB taxonomy): domain Bacteria; phylum Actinomycetota; class Actinomycetes; order Mycobacteriales; family Micromonosporaceae; genus Actinoplanes. The sequence continues at coordinate 1,202 of CAKUMG010000650.1, forward strand.
CCCGCTGCGTTGACCCGGCCCCGGCCCGGACGCCGGCGCTACAGCCAGTCCCGGGCCGCGGTCATCGCGTCGGCGCGCAGGTCGTCGATGCGGTAGGCCGGGGCCCGGCGGCGCAGCTTGCGGGCCAGGTCGCCGAGCGCGGTCTCGAGGTTGGTCACGAAATCGAGCTTCTGGGCAGCGAGCCCCGCGTCGGCGCAGTGGTGGACGGCCGTCACGGTCAGCTCGCCCCGGTAGTTGCCCGGCCGCCCGAGTTCGAAGCCCGTCGTCGCCGCGCCGAACCGCAGGTGCACATTGCAGGAGCCGAAACCCGTGCCGTACGGCTTCGCGAGCCGGCGGTCGAACAGCAGCCGCAGGCGGGACAGCTCACCCACGAACGGCTCGGCCTCCGGCGGGTGGGCCACGGGACGGGCCAGCCGCAGCGGGTTCTTCGCGAGCGGGATGCGCTGCGCGGCGAGCCCGGTGACGGCGGTCTTCACGGCGCCGGGATCCGTGGCGCCGGGCCGCGTGGCGGCGGGATCCGTGGCGGCAGGATCCGTGGCAGCAGGATCCGTGGCGTCGCCGCTCTCGGGCACGTACGTGCTGCCGTGGCGGGCCCAGCGACGCTCGGTGCCGCCGACGACCTGGAACTCACGGTCGCGCAGGTGCGTGTGGAAGGAACCGTCGATCCAGCGCTCGGCGCAGGCCTCGACCGGCTCCCGCTCGCCCCAGCCGGTCACGGCCAGCGCCTCGCAGATCCGGACGAGCCGGTTCCACTCCGCGGCACTGCGGTAGCCGTGGTGGCCGTCGAACGCGGCGAGCAGCCCGGCGGTGCCGCACCTCGCCGCAGCCTCCCGGACCTGCTCGACGCTCAGGTCCCCGAACAACGCCTCAACCGAGGGCTCCACCCCCGGGTGCACGTAGCCGCCAGTCCGCACCGCCCACCTCTTTCGTCCCGGCCGCCCAGCATATGAAGATCATCTGCCGGGCGGTGGGAGCGACGCGGTGGATCAGCGCGGCAACTCCTTGGCGACCACCTTGGCGAGCTGGCGCAGGGCCCGGCCGCGGTGGCTGATCGCGTCCTTCTCGGCGGGGCTGAGCTCGGCGTTGGTGCGCTCCTGCCCCTCGCCGAGGAAGATCGGGTCGTAGCCGAAGCCGCCCGTGCCGCGGCGGGCGCGCAGGATGCGGCCCGGCTGGCGGCCCTCGACGAGGTGCTCGCGGCCGTTGGGCAGGACCAGGGCCACCGCGCAGACGAAGGCGCCGCCGCGCTGCTCGTCGGGGACGTCGGCGATCTGGGCCAGGACGAGGTCGAGGTTGGCGTCGTCGTCGCCGTGCCTGCCGGACCAGCGGGCGCTGAAGACGCCCGGCATGCCGCTGAGCGCGTCGACGGCGAGGCCGGAGTCGTCGGCCACCGTGGGCAGGCCGGTGCGCGACGCACCCTCGCGCGCCTTGATCAGCGCATTCTCGCCGAAGGTGAGGCCGGTCTCCGGCACGTCGGGGTAGTCCGGGAAATCGCCGAGCCCCGCCAGCTCGACGCCGCCGGTGCCGAGCGACGCGTCGAGGATGCGCTGCAGCTCGACGAGCTTCTTCTTGTTGGCCGTGGCAACCAGCAGGCGGGCGGTCATGCCGCCAGCGCCTTCTGCTGGGCCTCGGCGAGCTGCGCGCAGCCGAGGACTCCGAGGTCGAGCAGGGCGTCGAGCTGGCCGCGGTTGAACACGCCGGCCTCGCCGGTGCCCTGGACCTCGACGAAGTCGCCGGTGCCGGTGCAGACCACGTTCATGTCGACCTCGGCGGCGACGTCCTCGGTGTACATCAGGTCGAGGCGGGGCTCGCCGTCGATGACCCCGACGCTGACCGCCTGGATCGAACGGTGGAGCACGCTGGCGGGCTTGCCGGCGAGGGACTTGCGGTCGGCGAGCCAGGTCACCGCGTCGTGCAGGGCCACATAGGCACCGGTGATCGCGGCGGTGCGGGTGCCGCCGTCGGCCTGCAGCACGTCGCAGTCGAGCACGATGGAGTTCTCGCCGAGGGCCTTGAGGTCGATGCAGGCCCGCAGGCTGCGCCCGATCAGCCGGGAGATCTCCTGGGTGCGGCCGCCGACCTTGCCCTTGACGCTCTCGCGGTCGCCGCGGGTGTTGGTCGCGCGCGGCAGCATCGCGTATTCGGCGGTGAGCCAGCCGAGGCCGGAGCCCTTGCGCCAGCGGGGCACGCCCTCGGTGACGCTGGCCGTGCACAGCACGCGGGTGTCCCCGAACTCGACCAGCACGGAGCCCTCCGGATGGATGCTCCACCGGCGGGTCAGGGTCACGGGACGGAGGTGATCCGGCGCTCGGCCGTCGGGACGGGACATGCCCCTCACCCTAGGCGGACGGTGACCCTTCCGTCCCGCCGGGTGCCGGGCCTGTGGATGAGCCGCGGCCTGGGACGACCGTCTGCCCGGAACGCCGGGCCCGCGGCTCGGGAGGGGCCCGGGAAGCGGGTCAGGCCTGGTTGTTGGAGGCGGTGGCCCAGACGTTGGTCGCCGCGGCGATCGCGGCCGGCACCGCCGGGCGGAGCTTGCGGGCGACCTGCCGGGCCGGGATCGCGGCCGGCAGCGAGGTGCGGGCACCGTGCGCCCGCAGGAAGCCCTCGACCGCCTGCGGCCATCCGAAGAGCTCGGCCCGCTCGCGCGCGGCGGCGCGCCGCTGCTCCTCGGGGCGCTCCATCAGCCTGCTCACGCCGTCGGCGAAGGCCTCCGGGGTGCCCCGGACGGCCAGGCCGGCGTCGCCGACGACCTCCGGCAGGGCGCTGGCGGCGTTGACGACCACGGGCGTGCCGCAGGCGAGCGCCTCGAGGGCGGCCAGGCCGAACGTCTCGACCGGTCCCGGCGCGACGGCCACATCGGCGCTGGCCAGCAGCGCCGCCACGGCGTCGCGGTCGGTGATGTGCCCGGCGAAGCGGACCGGCAGGCGCGCCGACCGGTAGGCCAGCGAGGTGCGGCGCGAGCCGTCGCCCGCGATGACCAGGACGGCTGGGGTCTTGCCGGCGCGCAGGGCGGCGACGGTGTCGACGGCCAGCTCGGGGCGCTTGTCGGCGGACAGCCGGCTGCAGAACACGACCAGCAGCTCGTCGGGCCGCGCGTATTGCTCGCGGACGGCCGGGTCGCGGCGGCTCGGGTGGAACTGCTGCAGGTTGACGCCGAGCGGGATCTCCACGAG
>CAKUMG010000651.1 GCA_934667465.1 uncultured Actinoplanes sp.
GGGGGCCGGGATGGCAGCGGTGGGTGAAGCCGGGGCGGCCGGCGCGGTGACCGTGATGATGCGGTCGGCGGCTTCCAGCAGGGCCGGGCGGTGGGCGACGACGAGCACGGCGCAGCCGCGGTCGGCCGCGGCGCGGAGCTGGGCGATGACGAGGCGCTCGGACTCCGCGTCGAGGTGGGCGGTCGGCTCGTCGAGGAGCAGGACGGTCGGCTCGTGGGCCGCGGCGCGGAGCAGGGCGGCGAGGGCGAGTCGCTGGCGCTGGCCGGACGAGACGCCGGAACCGTGTTCGCCGAGGACGGTGCCGGGGGTGAGCTCGTCGTCGAGGCCGACCGTTGCCAGGGCGGCGACGACGTCGGCGGGCGGGAGGCCGGGGAAGACGTCGGCGACCGTGCGGGTGTGGGGGAGGGCCGGGCGCTGTGGCAGGTAGAGCACGCCCGGGCCGGTGAGTTCGATGTGGCCTGCGGTCGCCTGGTGCAGGCCGGCGAGCACGCGCAGGGCCGTGGTCTTGCCCGCGCCGGACTCGCCGCGCAACGCCACGATCTCGTGGTCGCGGACGGCCAGGCTGTCGAGGACCAGCGCATCCGCATCGCCCACGACCGGTTGGGAAACCGGGTCGGCGGCAGGAGCCGGCTGGAGGGCGGGAGTCGGAGCGGGGCCGGTGGCGGGGGTGTAGGCGGCGCGGAGGCCGGCGGCGAAGAGGGCGGGGCGGGGGCCGGGGGTGGCGGCCCGGGGCAGGGCGGCTGCGTTGTCGGTCAGCACCTCGTCGACGTCTCCGATCACCGCGGACGCGTCCGCACTCGCGTGGAACCGGGCCGCCATCTCGCGCAGCGGCCGGTAGGCCTCGGGGGCCAGGAGGATCACCAGCAGGGCGGCGCCCAGGTCCATCCGGCCCGCCGCGACGCGCAGGCCCGCCTCGACGGCGATGAGGCCGACCGACAGCGTGCCCACGAGGTCGAGGGCGGTGGAGGAGAGGAAGGCGACGCGGAGCACCCGTACGGTCGCGGTGCGGTGCTTCTCGGTCATGTCCCGCACGACCGCGGTCTGGCGGGTGGCGCGCCCGAAGACACGCAGCGTGCCCAGGCCGCGGACCACGTCGAGGAAGTGGCCCGCGAGCCGGGCGTCGGCCTCCCACGCCTGCTTGGCGCGCTTCTCGGTGGCCCAGCCGATGAGGGCGCCCAGGACGGGCAGCAGCGGCAGCGTGACCAGGGCGATCAGGGCCGAGGCCGGGTCGACGGCGGCCATCGCGAGCAGGACCAGCGGCGGCAGGGCGACGCCGAGCACCAGCGCGGGCAGGTAGCCGGAGAACCACGGGCGGAGCGCGTCGAGACCGCTGGTGAGGACGGCGGTCAGGCGGCCACTGCCGTACGTGGCGACCCAGGCAGGGCCGTGACGCAGCGTGGCGGTCAGTGCCGAGCGGCGCAGCTCGCCGGTGACGCGGGCGGCGGTGCGGCGCGCGACGACCTGCTCGGCCCACGTGAGCACGGCCCGCAGCACGAACGCGCCCACGAGCAAAGCGCCGGAAACATCCGAAAAACCGGACGCCACGATCCGAGCCAGTGCGACGGCCAGCAGCACCGTCGCCGCCGCCTGCCCGGCACCGATCAGGGCGGACACCGCGATCCCCGTACGCCCGGATCGCGCATGCCGCAGCAAGCGCGGGTCCACAGGAGCCCGCGACACCCCGCTCACGACGCGACCCGCTCACTGGCGACGCGCTTGCGGAACACCCAGTACGAGAACGCCTGGTACACCAGCACCCCGGGCAGCACGATCACCCCGAACACCGTGATCAGCTTGAGCGCCGAGTCGGTGGCCGCGGCGCCGTCCCGGGTCAGCGACCAGGCGTCGTTGAGCGTGCTGTGCAGCACGACGTCCCCGTGGACGGTGAACACGGCGACCGTGGCCAGCGCGACGCCGAGCGCCGTGCCGGCGAAGGCCAGCAGCTCCCGCCCGTACCGGGAAATGAGCGTGACCCCCAGGCTCAGGACCGCGCCCGTCAGGATCATGCGGTTGCCGAGGGCGAACCCGGTGACGGCGAGGGCGGCGGTGCCCGCGGCGGCGAGCCGGATCGTCCACGCGCGGGCCCGGGCGTGGACCGGGCCGGTGGTGCGCAGGGCGAGGAACGTGGCGCCGAGCAGCAGCGCGGCGAACATCGCGATCAGCGCGCCGGCGAGCGCGGGCAGGGAGAACAGCGGGCCCAGCGTGCGGCTCAGGCCGGTGCCCCGGACCTCGCCGTCGGCCCCGATCGCGAGCCCGGTGGTGAGGATGCCGAGGAACGCGCCCCACAGCAGCACGATGCCGGCGGAGCTGGCGGCCAGGGCGGCGTCGCAGCGGCGGCGGAAGCGCTCGCCGTCGCCCTTGCCGCGGAACTCGAGCGCGACCCCGCGCACGGCGAGCAGCAGCAGGATCAGGACCATCGGCAGGTAGAGGCCGCTGAGCATGGCCGCGTACCAGTCGGGGAACGCCGCGAACGTGACGCCGATCGCGGCGACCAGCCAGACCTCGTTGCCGTCCCAGAACGGGCCGACGGTCCGGACGATCGCGCCGCGCTCGTGGTCGTCGCGGCCCAGCACCGGGCCGAGCACGCCGACGCCGAAGTCGAAGCCCTCCAGGACGAAGAAGAGCACCCAGCAGAGGACGACGAGTGAGAACCAGAGGGTGACCATGGTCTCTCCTAGTAGACGGGGGCTTCGACGGGCGGGGTGTCCTGCGATGACGGCGGCGCCTTCTCCCCCAGCGGCTGGCGGGAGAGGTGGCGGACCAGGCGGTACCAGACGACGGCGAGGATGCCGTAGATCAGCGCGAACCCGGCCAGCGACGCGAGGACCTCGCCGCTGGTGAGCCCGGGCGAGATCCCGTCCTCCACCTTCGAGATGCCGAACGCGATCCACGGCTGCCGGGCGGTCTCGGTGAAGATCCAGCCGAACGTGTTGGCGGCGGCGGGCAGCAGCGGGATGAGCGGCAGGAAGCGCAGCAGCTGCCGGTCGTACCAGCGCTGCGGCTCGCGTCCCTTGCGCGTGACGAACAGGTAGTACGCGGCGACGAGCATCGCGAGCATGCCGATGCCGATCATGAGCCGGAACGTCCAGAACGCCACCGGGATCATGGGGATGTAGCTGCCCGGGCCGTACTGGGCGACGTACTGCTCCTGCAGGTTGTTGATGCCCTGCACCTCGGAGTTCCAGTCGCCGGTGGCCAGGATCGACAGCAGGTGCGGGATGTCGATGGAGAAGAACGGCTCGCTGCCGTCGAGCTTGCCGAGCGCGAACGCGGAGAAGGGCGCGCCGGTCGTGGTCTCGTAGAGGGCCTCGGCGGCGGCCATCTTCATGGGCTGGACCTCGGTCATCACCTTGCCGAGGTGGTCACCGGTGAGGGCCGTGAACGCGCCGCCGGCCACCGTCATCCAGGCGCCGACGCGCGACAGCGTACGGAATCCCGCCTCTGCCGTTGCCTTGTAACGCCACACGCCGATGGCCAGCAGCAGCGACCCGCCGGCCATGACCGCGCCGGCCAGGGTGTGCGGGAACGCGGCCAGGTTGACCTTGTTGAGCAGCAGCGCGCCGAAGTCCTCGAGGCGGGCGCGGCCGGTCACGGGATCGAGGGTGTACGCGACGGGGTGCTGCATGAACGAGTTGGCGGCCAGGATGATGAACGCCGACAGGACCGTGCCGACCGCGACGATCACGATGGTGGCGGCGTGCAGCTTGCGCGGGAGCCGGTCCCAGCCGAAGTACCACAGGGCCAGGAACGTGGCCTCGAGGAAGAACGCGAGCATGCCCTCGATGGCCAGGGTGGGCCCGAACACGTCGCCGTAGAACTTGGCGAAGCTGCTCCAGCCGAGCCCGAACTGGAATTCCTGGACCAGGCCGGTGACCACGCCCACCGCGAACGTGACGATCAGCAGCTTGCCGACGAACTTGGTCAGGTGCTTGTACTTGTCGTTGCCGGTGCGCATCCAGGTGAGCTGCAGGCCGGCCGCGGTGGCGGCGAGGCTGATCGACAGCGGCACGAAGAAGTAGTGATAGATCGTCACGACTGCGAACTGCAGGCGCGTCAGGTCGAGCACGTCCACGGATTGCCCCCTCTACGACGTCTCGTAGTAGATACTACGACGCGTAGTACGACGCCGTGCAGTAGGATGTGCTGCATGGCACTGGGGGATCTGGAACGCGACATCATGCAGCAGCTCTGGGGTGCGTCGGAGCCGCTGACGGTGCGCCAGGTCCACGACGCGCTCAGCGGCTCGCGCGACCTCGCGTACACGACGGTCATGACCGTGCTGGACCGGCTCGCCAAGAAGGGCGTGGTCACCCAGCAGAAGAAGGACAGGGCCTATCGGTACGCTCCCGCGCAGTCCCGCGAGGAGATGA
>CAKUMG010000652.1 GCA_934667465.1 uncultured Actinoplanes sp.
GCCATCGTCGTCACCGTGCGCGGATGCGGGTTGCGCACCCGCCCGCGCTCGAGCTCGCGGATGGCGCGCACGCTGAACCCGGAGACCTCGGCCAGGCCCTCCTGGCTCAGCCCGGAGCGGCGCCGCAAGCTGCGAAGATGATCACCGAATTGCTCCTCGTCGGACACGAGCAGCACCCCTCTCGAGACGTCCCGCGGGCGGTAGGGGTCCGATCATGGCATGCCCCGGCCATCGAAATCGGGCAATGCTCTCGTAACAAACGGCGCCGAAGCGGAGATGTGAAACACCTTGACGAACGGCTTGTTAACCGGTTCAGCAGTCAGCCCGGCGCGGCCACGATGATCGATGTTCCGGACGCCCCAGGTCAGCCGCGCCCGAGCCCGGTCCGGCCCTCCACAGTGACCCCGGAGAGCGTGGCGACCCCGCGTCAGGCCGGCATCCGCAAAAGCAGTGACCCACCCCACACAAGTGCCGCCCCGGTGCCCAGCAACAGCACGACGCTCCAGATCTCGCCGGGGATCATCGTCTGCCGCTGCAGCGCCGCGGTGTCCGACTCCTTGAGCAGATAGTGCTTCTGACCGACGTAGATGAACATCTGCTGGACGGCGCTGATCAGCAGGAGCCACGTCCACACGTACGCGGCCAGGGTCAGATTCTCCGGCGACGCCTTCGTGGCGATCTGGAACAGCAGCACCAGCAGGGCCGGCACGATGACCCAGCCGACGAACCCCCGCACGGTCAGCAGCATCACCACGAGGAAGGCCATGCTCGCCCACAGCACCATCTCGGGCTCGCGGTGCAGCAGCAGCCACGCGGCGAGCAGTCCGAAGAGCGAGGGCCCCGCATATCCGGCGAAACTCAGCACGGCGGAGAAGGGCCACAGCGGCACGCGGCTGTAGTACGTCACACCGCCGCCGTTGCCGTCAAAGGTGATCTTCTGTACGCCCTGCAGCAGCGCCACCGCCGCCATCGCGTGCCCGCCCTCGTGCGCGATCACCACGGCCCACTTGGTGACGGGATAGAGCGGCACCGCCAGGATCCAGGCGAGCAGCGCGGCCTGCATCATCATGCTGGAGGGTCCCGCCTCGGCCGCCATTTCCGCAGGCTAGGACGTCCCTGGACGGACCGGCATCGGGCATTGGGCCGGGCCGTTCCGGCTGCGCCGGCCCCGCTCGGCTGCCTACCCGATGGCGAGGCTGTCGAGGTTGGGGCCGCCGGCGCCCGTGGTGGCGACGCGGATGCGGACCCCCGCGCCCGCGGGCAGCGTGGTGGTGAGCTCGGCGGTGCGCCACGTGCGCCAGTCGCCGGTGGGCGGGAAGGGCAGCACGGCGGCGACGACCGTGTCGTTGACGGTGACGCGCAGGGGCCGGTCCGCGTTGCCGCCGTTGGTGTAGCGGAAGGAGAAGGGATACGAGCCGGCCCCGCGTGGCTCGCCGGGTCCACCATCGCGTAACGGTCGTCGGCGAAGAATTCCTCGCCGCTCCGGACGGCTCGCGCCCGCACGATGTGCCCGCCGTGCGCCGTGAACCGCAGCCGCTGCCCGCTCGCGCTCGTCACCGTCACGCTGCGCCCGTCGCTCGTGTGGCCCGCATAGTCACCCAGCGTCTCGGCGGCCGCCTGTCCCGCCGCCGCGGCATCGAGGGGAAGGGCCTGCGCGCCGAGCGCCAGCCCTGCCGTCTTGAGCACGTTCCGTCAGGTCGGCTTCACCATGCCAAAAGGTTGACCGACATCAATCAACAATGTCAACGGAACACAACACGACCGCACATCCGCTCACCCGCGCGGATAAGGCTCGCTCAGCGGGAACGGCGTCCGCGCCACCTCCAGCACCGCCGCGGGGAAGTCCGGCCCCTCGACGTAGTAACGGGCTTCCGGGGCGAGCAGCCCGGCGGTCACCAGCTCGCGCAGGTCACGTTGCGCCTGCCGAGGAGTGAGGCCCTCCGCCCGTTCGTACCGCGCCCGCCGCACCCTGCCGGCGACGGCGACATTGTGCAGCGCCGACATGACCCGCTCGTCCCGCCCGGTGTCGCGGACGAACGTGTCGAGCAGCTCCCACACGGCGGCGGAGTCGTCGAGCCGGCGCTGCACCGCCTGCGCCTGCTGGTGGTAGGCGGTCAGGTTGAACCGGACCCAGCTGGAGACGTCCTGGTCCGGCCGGTAGGTCGCGCCGCGGCTCTGGAGTTCCTGGTAGTACGACCAGGTGTTGACCGACACCCCGAGCCAGCCCTCGATCGAGGAGAACTCGGGTGGGAGCACGCCCTCGCGGGCTATCAGCAAGGTCTGCAGCGACCGGGACATCCGCCCGTTGCCGTCGGGCCACGGGTGGATGGACACCAGGTGCAGGTGGGCCATGGCGGCGCGGATCAGCGGGTGGGTCCCGTCGTCGGCGTTGAGCCAGTCGACCAGCTCGGACATCAGCCCGGGAACGTCGGCCGCGGCGGGTGCGGTGTACGCCGCGACGCGCGGATTGCGGGCATCGGTGACGTAGACCGGCCCCCGGCGCCATTGCCCGGCCGGCTTGCGCGAGGTGTGGCGGTGCCCCTGCAGCATCCAGTGCAGAGCGTTCAGAAGACCCTTGCTGTACGCGAAATCGGCCACATCGTGCAGCGACTGCACGTAGGTCATCGTGCGCTGGTAGGTGAGCGTCTCCGCGCGGTTCGCCTCGGACACGCCGACGTCCCGCTCGCCGTCCATGAGGTCCCGGACGTCCTGCGTCGGGACGCGGAACCCCTCGATGCCGTTGGACGCCGCGACGGCGTGAGCGGTCAGGGCTCTGCGAAATCCCGGCAACCATCTCTCCGCCGAGTCCTGGACGCGGCGGCCGAGCCGGGCGCGCATCGACTCGATGCCGGCCAGCACCTCCTCGTCGGACCGGGTGAGGGACGGGGTGGGATAGAGCACCACCGAACGATGGATCCGCGCCATCCGGGCGTCAAGCGGGATCCATCGTTCGGGGGCGCTGCGGTCAGCGGGTCTCGGCGGCGAACAGGGCCGCGATCTCCGCGTCGGTCAGGGTGCGGTTGACGGCGTGGACCTGGGCGATGGTGCCGGACCAGTAGTCGGTGCGGTTGCCCGCGTACTTGGCGCGCCCCACCGAGAACGGCCCGGTGCTGACCGCGTCCGGCCCGGCCGCCGCCGTGGCCACCCGCTGCCCGTCGACGTAGAGGCGGATCTCGCCGCTGGCATGGTCGCGGACGCCGGCCAGGTGGTACCTGCGGCCGAGTTCCGGGGTGACCGCGAGGCGGGCACGGTTGCCGCCGGGGGTGCTGAAGGCGAAGGCGCCCTGCCCGTACTGGAGGTAGAACGGGTTCTCGGTGCGGCGCCCGTCCTGGCTGAGCACGGTCGCGTAGTTGGCGGGCAGCTCGTCCAGGATCACCCAGGCCGCTACCGTGTAATCCGAAGTCGTGTCCAGGACCGGCTTCGCGGTCTCGGCCGAGTCCCCGTCACCGTCGAAGGCCAGGGCGGGACCGGCCACCCACGAGGTGTCGCCGGTCAGGGTCAGGTCGGTGCTGTTCCCGCTGCTGTCGCGGGCGGTGGTGCCGGTGCCCTCGTCCAGGGCCCAGTCGCCGCGGCCCGGGAACCCGGCCCCCGCCACGGGGTTGGCTCCGGCGGCGATCACCTGCGCGTTGATCGCCCGTACGGCTGCGGGGTCGACCTTGATCTCGCGCCGGTCGTAGGTCCACAGCCCGTTGAGCTCGGTCTCCAGGTCGGTGATCTGGGTATAGACCGAGCCGGACAGCTCCGCGCCCGCCGCCTCCAGGTAGAACTGCCGGGTGTTGTCGACGTACTTCGCGGTCAGCGCGGCCTTGTCGGCGACCCCGCTGTAGATGGCGGCCGGCGGGCCGGGCCACATGTGCCCGGGGGTGCGCAGCGTGAAGCCGCCGTGCTCGCCGTCCATCGCGATGCGGGTGGCGTCCGGGAACGGCGGGTCGTTGTTGACGTAGTCGTGGTGGTCGATCACGTCACCCTTGCCGGAGTCGCCCTTCGAGTCGCAGCAGTTGACGCCGCTGTGCGCGTTCACGATGCGCGAGGGATCGTCGAGCTTGACTTGAGAAGCGATCCGGCCGGTCTCCTCCCGGTCCCACTCGCCCCAGCCCTCGTTGAACACGACCCAGCCGATGATCGACGGGAAGCCGTGCAGCTGGTCCATCATCTCCTCACCCTGGGTGAGGAACGCCTGCTGACCGGTCGTGTCGGTGGTCGTGCTGGACACGAAGTCCTGCCAGACCAGCAGGCCCAGCTCGTCGGCGTGCCGGTAGAAGCGGGCCGGCTCGACCTTGATGTGCTTGCGGATCGCGTTGAACCCGAGCTTCTTCGTCTCGACCAGGTCGAACCGCAGCGCCGCGTCGCTCGGCGGGGTGTAGAGG
>CAKUMG010000653.1 GCA_934667465.1 uncultured Actinoplanes sp.
GCGCGGGACCGGCCCGGGCGTGGGGCGCCGCGGAGCGCAGGCCGGGGGCGGCGGGGCGCCCGGATGCGGCGGGGCGGCGGGGTCGCGCGGATGTGGCGGGGCGCCGCGGAGCGCAGGCCGGGGACGGCAGGTCCGCCCGGATGGTCGCGGCAGAGCCGTCCCACGGCAGCCACCTCGCGTCGGGAACGCGCCCGCGCGAACGAGCGGACGCCCAGAGAGCAGCGGCGCCACAATGGCCGTACCAGGAAAAAGCCCGCGGCCCGGAACCGGACCGCGGGCCTTGACCAGCGACGAGCTAGCCCTTGACGCTGCCCGCGAGGAGACCTCGGACGAAGTAGCGCTGCAGGAACAGGAAGATCGTCACCGGGACGATGATGGAGACGAAGGCGCCTGCGGAGAGCAGGTGCCAGGCCGTGCCCCGGGTGCCGGTGAGGTTGGCGAGCTGGACGGTGATCGGGGCCACCGCGTCGCCGCCGCCGGCGAAGGTGAGGGCGACCAGGAGGTCGTTCCACACCCAGAGGAACTGGAAGATGGCGAAGGCCGCCAGGGCCGGGCGGAGCAGGGGCAGCAGCACCTTGAAGAAGATGCTGATGTGCCCGGCGCCGTCGACGCGGGCCGCTTCCAGGAGGGTTGCCGGGATCTCCCGCATGAAGTTGTGCAGCAGGTAGATGGCCAGCGGGAGGCCGAAGATGGCGTGCGACAGCCAGATCGTCCAGAACGTGTTGGCGATGCCCGCGTCCACGTACAGGGTGAGCAGCGGGATCAGGGTGACCTGCAGCGGCACCACCTGGAGGGCGAAGATGACCAGGAACAGGAAGTTCCGGCCCGGGAACTTGATCCAGGCGAACGCGTACGCGGCGATCGTCGCCAGGCTCAGCGGGATGATCACCGAGGGGATCGTGATCACCAGCGAGTTGACGAAGAAGGCGCCGAGGCCGGCACCGCTCTCCGAGTCGAGGACCTCACGGTAGTTGTCGAGCGTGAGGGTCGGGTTGGAGAAGAACGTCCACCAGCCCTCGGTCTTGATGGCGCGCTCCGGGCGGAACGACGACACCAGCAGGCCGAAGGTGGGCACGGTCCACAGGATCGCGATGACGATCGCCGCGACGGAGGCCCACGGGGAGCTCAGCTTGCGCTTGGCGACCGACGCGGTGGACTCGCTCTTGAGCGGCGCCGCGGGCACGGTGGGGGTCGTGGTGGTCACATCGCCTCCGAGCGCTTGATCGACCGGATGTTGTAGATGACGATCGGGATCACCAGGACGAAGAGCAGGACCGCGAGCGCCGAGCCCAGGCCCTGGTTGTCGCTGCGGAAGCTCTGGCTGTAGAACTCGTTCGCGATGACGCTCGTGCTGAACTGACCGCCGGTCATGGTCCGGACGATGTCGAAGACCTTGAGCGTGCCGATGGCGATGGTGGTGAGGACCACGACCACCGCCGGGCGGATCGCCGGCAGGGTGACGAAGCGGAACATGCCCCACGGGGTGACGCCGTCGAGGCGGGCGGCCTCGATGATGTCCTCGGGGATCGCCTTGATGGCCGCCGACAGCACGGTCATCGCGAAGCCGGCCTGGATCCAGATCAGCACCACGATCAGCAGGAACGTGTTCATCGGCCAGTCGACCAGGAACTGCTTCGGCTCGCCGCCGAACCAGACGATGATCTGGTTGAGCAGGCCGATCTGCTTCACGTTGCCCTGGTCCGGGCGGTACTCGTAGATGAACTTCCAGATGATCGACGCGCCGACGAACGAGATCGCCATGGGCAGGAAGATCAGCGCCTTGGCGAACGACTCGAAGCGGGACTTGTCGATCAGGATCGCGTAGAGCAGGCCGACCGCGAGCATGATCAGCGTGGGTGCGAGGTAGATGTACGCGGTCCAGCGGTCGGAGCGCCGGCCGCGGACGAGGCTCGCCAGGAAGAGGATGATGCCGACGACCGCGCAGAAGAGCAGCACCGCGCCGACCATGAGCGCGAGCTTGCCGGCGTTGGACTCGGGGGTTGACACGTGACCCGTACTCCTTTCGGGTTTGAAGGAGAGACGGGGCCGGTCACCTTTGCGGTGACCGGCCCCATCGGCGGTGCTACATCAGTTTGCGGGCCACGCCTTCTCGACGTTGTCCACGGTGGTCTTGGTGTCCTGACCGGTGATCCAGCTGGTGAACTGCTTGAAGATCGCGTTCGAGCCGACCGCGGCGGGCATCTGGTCCGAGCCGTCGAAGCGGAACGCGGTGTTCGGGTCGAGCAGCAGCTCGGCCGACAGCTTGTCGATCGGGTTGCTCACCTTGGTGACGTCCAGGCCCTTGTTGGCGCTGATCCAGCCCTGCGAGACCGAGGCCTTGGAGTTGGCCCAGGTGTCGGTGGACAGGTAGGTCTGGAACGCCTTGACCTCGGGACGGTCGGCGAACGCGAGGTTGAACTCGCCGCCGCCGAGGACCGGCTTGCTGGTGGCGTCCTTGCCCGGCAGGTAGAACGCGAAGACGTCGCCGTCCTCGGCCACCTTGGTGTCCTTGTCGAAGTTCGCGGCGTAGAAGCTCGCCATGCGGTGCAGCGAGCAGGTGCCGTCGACGATCGGCAGGCCGGCGTCCTGGAACGTCGTGGTGGCGATGCTCTTCACGTCGCCGAGACCGCCGTTGACGTACGCCTCGTTCTTCAGGTAGGCGCCGACCGCGTCGAGCGCCGCGGTGCTCTCGGGGCCGTTGAAGGGGATCTCGTGCTTGACCCACTGGTCGTACTTCTCCGGCCCGTTGAGCCGGAGCATCATGTCCTCCTGCCAGTCGGTGAGCGGCCAGCCGGTCGCCTCACCGCTGGAGATGCCCGCGCACCACGGCTTCTTGCCGTCGGCGACCATCTTGTCCGTCAGCGCCTTGAGCTCGTCCAGGGTGGTCGGGACCGCGTAGCCCTTCTCCTTGAACTCGGCCGGCGAGTACCACACGAGCGACTTCACGCTGGCACCCGACGGCGCCGCGTAGAACTTGCCGTCGACGGTGCCGTAGGCCTTCCAGTCGGCACCCCACCACTTGTCCACGTTCGCGGACACCTCGGCGGGCGCCTCGACCGCCTTACCGGTGCCGACCAGCTGCTGGAGCAGGCCGGGCTGCGGCACGATCGCGATGTCCGGCGTGTTGCCGGCCTTCGCGCGGACCAGGATCTGCGTCTCGAACGACTTGTCGCCCTCGTACTCGACCTTGACGCCGGTGCAGTCCTCGAACGGCTTGTACGAGTCCTTGTAGGCCTGGTCCTCCGGCGTCACGATGCCGGCGAAGACCTTGACCGTCTTGCCCTTCAGGTCGCCGAACGAGCTGAACTGAGCACAGTCGATGGACGCGGCCTGGGTGTCCCCGTCCGAGTCGTCACTGCCGCCGCCGCCACAGGCGGCCAGGCCGAACACCAGGCCGACGCCCACCGTCCCGGCGAGCGCACCGCGCAGGCGCTGACTCTTCGCAAGACCGAACATGCCTCTCCCTATGTCAACATCACGCCGAGGCGTGATCACACCGTCACCGTCTCCGGTTCCCCCGGCTGCCAGTCAAGAGCGGGGAGGGCGGTTACGCAATGTTTCCGAATGATCAACCGGGTAACGATTCGGCAGCGGACCCCGGCCCGGCCAGTCAAGTAAATAAACTTAACTGATATAAGGGCAGGCCAGCGGTAATTTTCAATCGCTGCAAGCCGATGCGGTGACGTTGCTGACGCCGCAAGATTTTTCATGAGCTGGAGGTTGGGAGCGCTCCCATCTAACGGGCTAAACCTCCTCAGTGGTGCATTCGGCCGTGTCGCATGACAAATCTCCTAAATGGTACGGGACATCGTGGCGGGCCGGTTACTGACAGTTCAAGGACACCGTGCATCAGGGGCCGTGGTCCACGCGTCGTATCCCCCGGGGAAGTTCCCGACTGCGCCGAAGGAGAGACCATGGCCACACTCCAGCCGTTCCCGATCATCCGCGAGGGCGCGCAGGGTCAGCGCGTGCTCACCCTGCAGTTCCTGCTCCGGGCCCGCAACCACACGGTCACCGCGGACAAGATCTTCGGGCCCCGCACAGCGGCCGCCGTCCGGGCGTTCCAGAAGGAGCGCAACCTCGCTGTCGACGGCGTCGTCGGGCCGATCACCTGGCGCGCGCTGATCATCACGGTGCGCCGCAACGACTCGGGCGACGCGGTCCGGGCCGCCCAGTCCGAGCTGCAGTTCCGCGACGAGAAGGACGGGACCCAGCCGGCGGTCGACGGCATCTTCGGCCCCAAGACCGAGGCGGCGGTCCGCAGCTTCCAGACCGGCCTGCAGCTGCAGGTCGACACCCCCAAGGTGGTCGTGGACGGCGTCGTCGGGCCGATCACCTGGCAGGGCCTGATCAGCGGCATGCTGCAC
>CAKUMG010000654.1 GCA_934667465.1 uncultured Actinoplanes sp.
CGACTGTTCCCGCGCGCCCGCCCCGCCTGACCGGGCGTGGGACGGGTGGGACGGCGCCGGGCACGGGCGGGGCGGCCGCGGGACGGGTGGGACGGCGCCGGGCACGGGGTGGGGCAGCCGCGGTGGCGAACGGGCGCCGCCGCGGCGTACGGCTGAATGGGTCTTTCAGTAGGCGCCGCTGCTGCGGACGACCGCGCTGGCCGTGCGCGCGAGGATGGCCAGATCCATGGCCAGGGACCAGTTCTCGACGTAGGTGAGGTCGAGCCGGATTGATTCCTCCCAGGACAGGTCGGAGCGGCCGGACACCTGCCACAGCCCCGTCAGGCCGGGCTTGACGACCAGCCGGCGGCGCATGTCGGCGGGGTAACCGGCCACCTCGCGGGCCAGCGGCGGGCGCGGGCCGACCAGCGACATGTCGCCCTTGAGCACGTTCACGAGCTGCGGCAGCTCGTCGAGGGAGAATCGGCGCAGCCAGTAGCCGACCGGGGTGACGCGCGGGTCGCGGCGCATCTTGAACAGCTCGCCGTCGGTCTCGTTGCGGTGCTGGATCTCGGCCAGGCGCGCCTCGGCGTTGACGACCATCGTCCGGAACTTGTAGAGCGTGAACGGCCGCCCGTCCTTGCCGACCCGCTCCTGACGGAACACGGCCGGCCCGCGCCCGCCGGGGCCCGCCATCACCAGCAGCGCCACCACGGCCAGCAGCGGCGCGCTCAGCGTCAGCAGGGCGAGCGCGCCGATCCGGTCGAAGGCCGCCTTGACGACCCGGGTGCTGCCCTTGAGCCGCGGGTGCTCGACGTGCAGCATCGGCAGGCCGTCCACCGGCCGGATGGTGGTCCGGTCGCCGGCGACGTCGACAAGCGTGCTGGCGACGATGAGATCGATGTCGTCGCGCTCGAGCTGCCACGCGAGCCGGCGCAGGGCAGCGCCGTCGATCTCGGGGCAGGAGAGCACGACGACCGTGTCGGCGCCAGAGACCCCGACTGCCACGGCCACGTCGTCGAACGTGCCGTAGACCGGGGGCAGGCCGGGCTGCTCGTCGGTGACCGTGCCGGGCGGCAGGCAGGTGCCGATGATGCCGAGCCCGTGGTGGCTCTCGTGACGCAGCCGCGACGCCATGTCGGCGACGGCCCGCGCGTGGCCGACCAGGACGACCCGGTTCAGGCGGTCGCCGCGGGCCCAGGAGCGGTGCAGCAGCCGGCGCAGCAGATAGCGGGCGCCCAGGCCGGCGACGGTGGCCAGCGGGACCGCGATAATGACGTATCCGCGGGCCAGCCGCAGGTCGAACGCGAACGAAACAATGGCCAGGGTGGCGGTGAGGCCGAGCCCGGAACGGACCACCCGGGCATATTCGTCGGTTCCCACGAAGAGGTGCCGTGGTTCGTATGCCCGATTCAGTGCCAGCACCCCGGTCCACACCAGCGGAAACAGCAGGGTGAGCACTAAGTAGCCGTGCAGGAAAGGTTGTCCGGCGGCGGCACCGAAGCGCAGCAGCAGGGCGGCGGACGCGGCCGCGGTGCCGACCGCCCAGTCCGCGAGCACGAGGCTCAGCACATAGCGCGCACGCCAGCCGGCGCTCGCCGCCCCCGCTGCGAATGATGGATTGACCTGCTCTTTCTCGCCGGTGGTGGTGACGGCCGATAAGGGGTCGATCGTCTGCACGCCTAGCCTCCGTGATGGGCCGTGGGCTTCGGGAGTCCGCACTCGGCGCCCCGGGGCCGCGGCGGCGGCAGGGGGTCATGGACTACTTAAGAGGTAGCTAAGGATTCCCCCTTCGCGCTACGCCTTATCGTGCGAGACGAATAGCGAAACGGAGGATGCCGGGAACAGCATTGGGCAAGGCGGTCGGATCGGACTTACCCGGGCCCGGGCGTACACAACGCCCCGGAATTGCTCCCGACGAGCCGCGCACATACGGCACGGATCGTCGGGCGTCAATGGTGAAGGGGTGCTGCGGGCTGTATTAATTCCGACGCAAGGTTGCGGTGTACTTCTCGCAGGTGTCGTGGGCGGGCAGCAGGCCGGCCGCGCGCGCCTCCGCGAGCGACGGCGCGGCGGCATCCTTTGTGGACAGCAGTGGCACGTCGACCGGCCACGGGATGCCGAGCTCCGGGTCGAGCGGATCGATGCCGTGCTCGTGGCCGGGGCGGTAGGTGCTGGAGCACAGGTAGGCCACGGTGGCGTCGGCGGTCAGCGCGCAGAGGGCGTGCCCCAGCCCTTCGGCCAGATAGACCGCCCGGCGCTCGTCGTCGTCCAGGGTCACCGCCTCCCAGGTGCCGAACGTCGGCGAGCCCATCCGGAGGTCCACCACGACGTCCAGCACGGCGCCGCTGACGCACGTGACGTACTTCGCCTGCCCCGGCGGCACATCGGCGAAGTGGATGCCGCGCACGGTGCCGCGCACGGACGTGGACAGGTTCGCCTGCGCCAGGTCGAGCGGGTGCCCGACCGCGGCGGCCAGCGCGTCGAAGCGGTACCACTCCAGGAACACGCCGCGCGGGTCGCGGTGCTGGGTGGGCGTGACCTCGAACGCGCCCGCGACGGTCAGCGGGCGCACCTTCATCGGACACCTCCGTAGGGGCCGGAGGCGAGCAGCCGTACCAGATAGTCGCCGTAACCGCTCTTGCGCAGCGGCCCGGCCAGCTCCCGCAGCTCGTCGTCGGAGATGAAGCCCAGCCGCCAGGCCGCCTCCTCGACGCAGCCCACCTTGAGCCCCTGGCGCTCCTCGATGACCCGGACGTACTCGGAGGCCTGCACCATCGACTGGAACGTGCCGGTGTCCAGCCACACCGTGCCCCGGTCCAGCACGGTCACCTCCAGCCGGTCCTGGCGCAGGTACTCCTCGTTCACGGCCGTGATCTCCAGCTCGCCGCGCGCGCTCGGCTCGAGTTTGCCGGCGATCCCGACCACGTCGGCGTCGTAGAAGTAGAGCCCCGGGACCACGTACGTGGACTTGGGTCTGGCGGGTTTCTCCTCGATGGAGAGGACCCGGCCGCCGTCGTCGAACTCCACCACGCCGTAGCGCTCCGGATCGGCGACGGGGTAGGCGAAGACGCGCCCGCCGTCCGGATCGGCGAAGCGGGCCAGCTGCCGGCCGAGCCCCGGGCCGTGGAAGATGTTGTCGCCCAGGATCAGGGCGACCGGCTCGCCGCCGATGAAATCGGCACCGATCCGGAATGCCTGCGCTATGCCGTCCGGTTCGGGTTGCTCCGCGTACGACAGGTCGAGCCCGAAACGCCCGCCGTCGCCCAGGAGCCGCCGGAAATGCGGCTGGTCCTCCGGCGTGGTGATGATCAGGATCTCCCGTATCCCGGCGGAGACCAGGGTGGTCAGCGGATAATAGATCATCGGTTTGTCGAAGATGGGCATGAGCTGTTTCGACATGGCCTTCGTGATCGGCCAGAGCCGCGAGCCGGTGCCACCGGCGAGCAGAATTCCGCGCACGGCGGAAGGTTAAGCGGCGGGCTCCGGCCCGGTACACTCGCCAGCCGTGCAGATTTTTGTGACCGGTGGCGCCGGATTCATCGGATCGGCCTATGTGCGAGCCGTCTTGCGGGACGAATACCCAGGTGCCGCGGGTGCGTCCGTGACGGTGCTGGACCTGTTGTCCTATTCGGGGAATCGCGCGAATCTTCCCGAGAGGGATTCACGTCTCAGATTCGTCCAAGGCGACATCACGGACGCGGGTCTGCTCGCCGAGCTGCTGCCCGGCCACGACGCCGTGGTGCACTTCGCGGCCGAGTCGCATGTGGACCGTTCGATCTCCGGGGCGCTGCCGTTCGTCACGACCAACGTGCTCGGCACCCAGGTGCTGCTCGACGCCGCCCGGGCCGCGGGAGTGGGCCGGTTCCTGCACGTGTCCACCGACGAGGTGTACGGGTCGATCGAGCACGGCTCGTGGACCGAGGAGTGGCCGCTCGCGCCGCGATCGCCGTACGCCGCCTCGAAGGCCGGCTCCGACCTGCTGGCGCTGGCCGCGCACCGGACGCACGGCATGGACGTTGTGGTGACCCGCTGTTCCAACAACTACGGGCCCTACCAGTTCCCGGAGAAGGTGATCCCGCTGTTCGTCACCAACCTCCTCGACGGCGGCACCGTGCCGCTCTACGGCGACGGCGGCAACATCCGCGACTGGCTGCACGTCAGCGACCATTGCCGCGGCATCCAGCTCGCGCTCGAGAAGGGCCGGGCCGGCGAGGTCTACCACATCGGCGGCGGTACCGAGCTGAGCAACCGCGAGCTGACCGGCCGGCTGCTCGACGCCTGCGGGGCCGGCTGGGACAGGGTGCGCCCGGTGGCGGACCGCAAGGGTCACGACCGCCGCTACTCGCTCGACATCACGAAGATCAGCGAGGAGCTGGGG
>CAKUMG010000655.1 GCA_934667465.1 uncultured Actinoplanes sp.
AGGCGCCGGTTGTCGCGCCGTCCATTGCGGAGCACGTTCCGGCCATGCCGAAGCTCCTGCCCTGGGGGGACAAGCCGTCGCCCATCAAGCGGGGCAAGCCCGGCGCGAGCAGCAAGGCCGTCACGGCGGCCGGTGCCGACGCCGCGCCCAGCGACACCAGCGGCTCGCTGCTGCCGGTCCCGGAGTTCGCGCCGAAGGGTCTGCTCGCCGAGGAGGAGGCGCCCCGTCGGGCACGCACGGCCGCGCCGCCGTCGCCGGCCGCCGCGGCCGCGCAGGCCACCGAGGACGACAAGACCAAGTACTTCTACGCGGGGGCCCGGCAGCACGGCGAGACCGACGGTTCCTGGGCGAACCTGCACATCGCCAAGCCGGAAGTGGCGCAGGACGACCACTCGCTGGCCGAGATCGCGGTGCAGTCCGCGGACGGCGACCAGACGGTCGAGGTGGGCTGGACCGTCGACCGGTCGGTCAACAACGACGCGGACCCGCACCTGTTCGTCTTCCACTGGCGCGACGACGTGCCGGGCTGCTACAACGCCTGCGGCTTCGTGCAGGTCAGCAAGAACATCAAGCCGGGCGACACGCTGCCCCTCGACGCGTACAAGCGATTCGGCATCCAGCACTTCGACGGCGTCTGGTGGGTCGCCTACAACTCCGAGTACATCGGCTACTTTCCGGACAAGCTGTGGGACGGCAAGTACACCCGGGCCGGCCTCGTCCAGTGGTTCGGGGAGGTCGCCTCGGACTCCTCGGCCCCCTGCACGGACATGGGCAACGGCACCACCGGGCTGAGCGAGCTCGCGATCCGGTTCGGCACCGTCACGCAGAAGAACGGGCCGGAGGTGGAGTTCGAGATGCATGTCAGCCATCCCGAGTACTACCAAGCCAAGCCGACCAGCAGTGGGCGCACCCTCCACTTCGGCGGGCTCGGCAACGGAAAGTGCGCATAGCCGCCCGACGATGAACGCCCGGCACCCGACATGGGTGCCGGGCGTTTTTGTGAACCCGGCACGGGCCCGTGGGGTACAACCGTGCGGGAGGTGGCGATGCGGCGGCGGGCGAGCACCGACGAGGAACTGATGACCGCGCTCTACACCGAGCACTACTCGGTGCTGCTCAGCTTCGTCCTGCGGTACGTGCAGGACCGGCACCGGGCCGAGGACCTCGTGCAGGAGACGCTGCTGCGGGCCTGGCGGCACGTCGGGCACCTCGACCCCGAGCCCGGCCGCACCCGGTCCTACCTGCTGACCATCGCCCGCAACGTGGTCACCAACGCGTGGCGCGCCGAGCAGCGGCGGCCCCGGCTCGTGCAGGACGAGCGGGCGGTCGAGGCCGTGCCCGTGGCCGACGACGTGGACGAGCTGGTCGAGGGCTGGCTGGTGGCCGAGGCCGTGGACCGGCTCTCCGACGACCACCGGGCCGTCGTGCGGGCCATGTACTACGAGGGCCGCAGCGTCGCGGAGGCCGCCCGGGAACTTGCGGTCCCGGAGGGCACGGTGAAGTCCCGCGCCTACTACGCCGTCCGCGCGCTGCGCCGGGTGTTCGAGGAGATGGGGGTGCTGCGATGAGCCACGACGACCTGCGGCGCCTGCTGGGCGGCTACCTGCTCGGCGGCCTCGACGACGCCGACACGGAACGCCTCGACGACCACGTGCTGACCTGCGACGAATGCCGTGCGGAGCTGGCCCGGCTCGCGGTCGTCCCGGACCTGCTGCGCAGGGCCCCGAGCGTGCCGCCCGCCGCCGTCACGGCGGGCGCCCGCCCGACCCCGGAACGGATCCAGGGCCTGCTCGGCCGGATGCGCGGCGACCGGGCCCGCGAGCGCCGCCGCACCCTGACCCGCCGGCTCGCGATCGCCGCCGCGGTCCTGCTGATCGCGGCGATCTCCGGCGGCCTCGCCCTCGACCGTTCCGGCGACCGGCCGCAGGCGGCCCCGAGCCCCGGCCAGCCCCGCGTGGTCGCCACGTTCGCCTCCGCCGCCGGCGGCACGATGGCGGGCGAGGCCGTCCTCACCGGCCGCACCTGGGGCGTCTCCATCGACCTCACCATGGCCGGCATCAGCGGCCACGGCCCCTTCGTCTGCCAGGTGAGCACCCTCGACGGCGTGGTCGAACAGGCCGCCATGTGGGGCCCGACCCCGAGCGGCCGCGCCCGCGTCACCGGCGCCAGCTCCATCCAGCTCGGCAAGGTCAGCGCGGTCGCGGTCACCGACACCGCGGGCCACGTCCTCGGCACCGCCCGCCTCCACTGAGGCGGGCGGGCCGGATCGGTGTCGGCTCAGCCCAACGGGGCCGCGTTCGCCCAGGTGGCGTCGGCGGCAAAGCCGGCCGGGGCGTCCCAGGTGTTGCCGCCGCCGTTGGTGGCGATGTAGACGGCCTCGGCGTGGTGCCGCCAGTAGTAGCCGGGGTAGTTGAACGACTCCAGCGAGACGGTGCCGCCGCCGCCGTTCAGGGCCGGTTGGGCGCAGAACGTCGCGTCCTGCTGGAACGTCGTCGTTCCGTCGTTGCCGCTGTTCCGCAGGCGGTAGTTGGCGTGCCGCAGGAACTGGCCCGGGAAGTTGACCGACTCGAAGGAGTAGCAGCTCGAGTCGGCGAACCCGGCGCGGACCGTGTACGTGGCGTCGGCCCGGTCGGCTGCCGGGCTGCCCGTGGTGATGACGTCGGTGCGGGCCAGGGCGTCGCGGTGCCGCAGGTAGCGGGTGTCGAAGCCCGCGGTGGTGACCCGGAACGAGCGGTTCTGGCCGGCCGGCAGGTCGGCGCCGCTCTTCCACAGTGCCGGGGAGACGGCCCAGGTCGCGTCGTTCGTGAACGAGCCGCCCGTGTTCTGGTCCAGCCAGATCTCGCTGTTGCGGTGGCGCAGGTAGTAGCCCGGCAAGTTCGACGACTCCAGTGAGGTGCCGCCGCCGGAGAGGCCGGGCCGGGCGCAGAACGTCGCGTCGGCGGCGAACGTGCCGCCGGTGCTCGCCTCGCTGTAGACCCGGTAGGCGCGGTGCCGCAGGTAGCGGCCCGGGAAGTTGCGTGACTCGAACGAGTAGCAGGCGCTGTCGGCCAGCCCGGGCCGGACGAACCAGGTCGCGTCCTGGCGGGCGGTTGTCGCGCTCGCGGCGCTGACGACATCCGTACGGGCTGCGCCGTCCTGGTGCCGTAGATAGCGGTCCGTGTAACCGGGCGTCGTGACGCGCAGGCTTGCCGGCTTGTTCACCGTGAGTGTCGTGCCGTTCGCCGCACCGAGCACCCGCAGGTGCAGTTCCCGGACGCGGGCGAAGTCCATCTTGCGGACCTGCCGGTCGTACGTGAAGAAGCCGTTGAGCTCCTCCTCGACGTCCGTCGGCTCGGTGTATACCGAGCCGGACAGGCCGTTGCCGTTGATCAGGTCGATGAGTTTGGTGGTGATCTGCAGGTAGCGGTTGGTGAGGGCGGTGCTGTCGGGCAGCCACTCGTACGCGAACTTGCCGCTCGTGGGCCACTCGTGCCCGGGGACGCGCAGCCCGAGGCCCCCGTACTCGCCGTTGACCGCGATGCGGGTGCTCGACGGGGGACGGGAGATGCCCGGACCCACGTACAGGTGGTCGTCGATCACATCGCCGTTGCCCGGGTCCGGGTCCGAGTCGCAGCAGTTGGAGCCCGAGTTGTGGTTGACCAGCCGGGTGGGGTCCCAGCTCTTGACGAGGTCCGCGATGCGGCCGGCGTCGTACTCGCCCCAGCCCTCGTTGAACGGCACCCACTGGACGATCGACGTGATGCCCTTGTGCTCGTCGATCAGCTCCTTGAGCTCCTTCTCGAACCGGGTGCGCCCGGCCGCCGACGGTTCCCGGCCGCTGGCCAGCGCCGGCATGTCCTGCCAGACCATCAGCCCGAGCCGGTCCGCGTGGTAGAACCAGCGGTCGTTCTCGACCTTGATGTGCTTGCGGACCATGTTGAAGCCGAGCGCCTTCTGCTGCTCGAGGTCGAAGCGCAGCGCGGCGTCGGTCGGTGCCGTGGAGATGCCGTCCGGCCAGTAGCCCTGGTCGAGCGTGCCGAGCTGGTAGACGAACTTGCCGTTGAGCGTCGGCCGCAGCACGCCGCCGAGGACCGCCTTGCCCAGCGAGCGCATCCCGAAATAGCCGCCGACGACGTCACTGCCGGACGTGACGCGCAGGTCGTAGAGGAACGGGTCGTCGGGGGACCAGAGCCGGGCATCGGGTACGGGGATCCGGAAACCGGTCCCGATCGTGCCGGTGGCCGTGCCGACGACGGTGGTGCCGTTGAGCACCTGGGCAGTCACGGCCGCGCCGGTCTGGGTGCCCTGCACGACCAGGTCGAGCCCGCCCGCGGCGACGTTCGGCGTGGTGTCGAGGCGGGTGATGCGGGCCGCCGGCGT
>CAKUMG010000656.1 GCA_934667465.1 uncultured Actinoplanes sp.
GGTGGAGGCCGTGCTGCGCGCCTGCCCCGGCGTGCGCGAGGCCGCCGTGGTGGTGCGCGAGGACGCGCCCGGCGACCGGCGGCTGGTGGCGTACGTGGCCGGCGAGGTGGCGGAGGACCGGGTGCGCGAGCACCTGCGGGAGCGGCTCCCCGAGCACATGCTCCCCGGCGCCATCGTCCGCGTGGACGGGCTCCCCCTGACGGCGCACGGCAAGCTGGACCGCCGGGCCCTGCCCGCGCCGGAGACCGCGCCGGACGAGGAGACGTACGTGGCGCCGCGCACGCCCGTGGAGGAGGTGCTGGCGGGGATCTGGGCGGAGGTGCTGCGGCTGGAGCGGGTGGGCGTGGCGGAGAGCTTCTTCGACCTGGGCGGGCACTCGCTGCTGGCGACCCGCGTCGCCGCGCGCGTCCGCGAGGTGTTCGGCGTGGACCTCCCCCTCCGCGCCGTCTTCGAGCGGCCGGTCCTCGCCGCCCTCGCGGCCGAGATCCAGGGTCTCCGCGGCACCGGCGCGGCGCCCGGCGCCGACCCCATCGTCCCCGTCGCGCGCGGGGGCGACCTGCCGGTGACGTTCGCGCAGGAGCGGCTGTGGTTCGTGGACGCGCTGGACCCGGGGAGCCCGGTGTACGCCATGCCGTTCTCGTACCGCATCACGGGCCCCCTGGACGAGGACGCGCTCCGCCGCGCGCTCGCCCTGCTGAGCACCCGGCCGGAATACGTGCTCACCGACGGCTTCCCCGTCGACGGGCTCGGCGCCCCCGGCCTGGCGGTCTGGAAGGGCGACCGGGTGGCGGCGTGCGTGGCGGCGGCCAGCGTGCTCGCCAAGGTCACCCGGGACCGGCTGATGGTGGAGCTCGACGCCGAGCACCCGCAGTACGGGTTCGCGGTGCACAAGGGCTACATCACCGAGGAGCACAGCGCGGCGCTGACGGCACACGGGCCCTGCGTCGAGCACCGCTTCTCGTACGTGAACGTGGCGGCGGCCTCCGGCCGGGGCAACCGGCCGCCCCGGGCCCGGCGGCCGGTCGTACCGTCGCAGGAGCGGGCCGCTGATTCCGAATCGGCATCGGTGTCCCCATCCGCCGAGCCGCTGATGCTCTGGCCCGACGGTGGGGGTACCGTCGGCGTGGCGTCGGGCGAGCAGCCTCGGCCGCCGGTGCCGGTGGGGGAAGATAGGGCCATGGAGGGCGAGAAGCGATGAGCGCAGAGGATCTCGAGAAGTACGAGACCGAGATGGAGCTGCAGCTCTACCGGGAGTACCGCGACATCGTCCGCCAGTTCTCCTACGTGGTGGAGACGGAGCGCCGCTTCTACCTGGCGAACCAGGTGGACCTGCACGTGCGCAACTCCGACGGCGAGGTGTACTTCGAGGTCGAGATGCACGACGCCTGGGTCTGGGATATGTACCGCCCGGCCCGGTTCGTCAAGAACGTCCGGGTGATGACGTTCAAGGACGTCAACGTCGAGGAGCTCGAGAAACCGGACATCTCCCTGCCCGACGAGGCGGGGTTCGGGAACAGCTGACCTTCGACCCCGCGGCCGGTGCCGCGGGGTCTTTCTTTGCCTTTCTTCGCGCGGCGCGCGAGTTGTCCACAGGCCGGGGTTGTCCACAGGGGCGGAAGCGGGCCGGTGGGGTGCGGGGGCACGATGCCCGGCATGGTCTGGTTGCTTCCGCTTCTCTTCGTCCTGCTGCCCGCGTCGGTCACGCTCCCTGCGCGGCCGCTTGTCCCGCCGGTCACGCTCCCTGCGCGGCCGTTCGCACCGCCGGTCACGGCGTACGCGTGGCCGCTCGCGGGGCAGCCCGTGGTCACCCGCCGGTTCGAGCCGCCGCCGCAGCGCTGGCTCGCCGGGCACCGGGGCGTGGACCTCGGGGCGGGCCCGGGGGTGCCGGTCCGTGCCGCCGGGGCGGGCGTGGTGGTGTTCGCCGGGCCGGTTGCGGGGCGTGGCGTGGTGAGCGTGGCGCATGCCGGTGGGCTGCGGACGACGTACGAGCCGGTGGTTGCCGCACCCGGGCTTCGCGCGGGCGAGGCGGTGCGGGCGGGGGAGCCGATCGGTGCGCTGGCGGCCGGGCACGCGGGATGTCCCGTGGCGGCGTGCCTGCACTGGGGGCTGCGCCGTGGCGGCGACTATCTCGATCCGTTGCTGCTGCTCGGGGCCGGGAGGGTGCGGCTACTGCCCGTCGCCGGCGCGGCTCCGGTCGGCGGTTCGGCTTCGGTCGGCGGCTCGGTTTCGGTTGCCGGCTCGGTCTTGGTCGGCGGCTCGGTTTCGGTTGCGGCTCGGTTTTGGTCGGCGGCTCGGCTTCAGCCGGCGGTGAGGAGTTCCGGGAGGCGCTCGGCGAGCCGGTCGTACTCGTCGGCCCGGTTGTAGACCTGGGCGCTCAGCCGCAGCCAGCCGCGGCCGCCCCAGGGGTTGAGGGCCACCTCGGTCGCGAGCTTGTCGGCGATCCGCTGGCGCAGCGCGTGCGCCTCGGGCCGGGTCGTGGCGACGCCCGACGGCAGCGGGACGATGCGCATCGAGGCCTCCGGCGCGCCGGGATCCGGCAGGTCGGCCGGTGCCAGGCCCAGTGCCGCCCCGACGACCCGCTGGCCGTAGGCGGCGAGCGCGGCGTTGTGTGCCCGGACCGCGTCGAGCCCGAGCGTGCGCAGCGTGAAGAGGCCCGTGGGCGCGGCGAGCCAGGCCGTGTAGTCGACAGTGCCCTGCCACTCGACGGCCAGCGGGAAGCCGGCCTCCTGCTCCCACGACACGACGGGCGGCTCGATGCGCCGCCGCCAGGGTGCCGCCACGGCGAGCAGCGCCGTAGCCCGGGGCGCGAAGGCCCACTTGTGCAGGTTGCCGACCCAGAAGTCGGCCCCGATCCGGTCCACCTCGACGGGCAGCATCCCCGGAGCGTGCGCGGCGTCGACGAGCACCGGGATCTCGTGCTCGCGGGCCGCGGCCACGATCGCCGCGACGGGCAGCACCTTCGCGGTCGGCGAGGTCACCTGGTCCACGATGAGCAGCTTGGTCTTGCCGGGCCGCAGCGCGTTCCGGATGCGCGCGACCAGCTCGGCGTCCGAGGCCTGCAGGGGCAGGGCGACCGTACGGGCGGTCGCGCCGTCCCGCCGGCACTGGCGCTTGGTGGCCAGCGTGTTGGCGCCGTACCCGTGATCGGTCAGCAGCACCTCGTCGCCCGGCTGCAGCCGCACCGACTGCAGCACGATCGACACGCCCGCGGTCGCGTTCGCCACGAGCGCGCTGCCCTCCGGGTCGGCGCCCAGGAACTGCGCGATGTGCCGTCGGGTGTGGATGATCCGGTCCGTGATGCCGGGCGGCTCGAAGAACGTCATCGGGTTGCGCTCGGTCTCGTCCCGCAGCCGCTGCTGCGCGCGCTGGACGCCGATCGGCACGGCCCCGAACGAGCCGTGGTTCAGATAGGCGACGCCGGGATCGAGCGAGAAGAGGAGCCGGGCTCCCGGAAGGGGCGAGGGCGGGTCACCGGCGGTCACCTGTCGAGGATATAAGGCTAGGCGCGGGGGTGGGCCTGGTTGAAGGCGGCGCGGAGGCGTTCGGTGGAGACGTGGGTGTAGATCTGGGTGCTCGAGAGGGAGGCGTGGCCGAGGAGGTCCTGGACCGCGCGGAGGTCGGCGCCGCCGTCGAGCAGGTGGGTGGCCGCGGAGTGGCGCAGGTCGTGGGGGCTGGTGTGGGGGAGGCCGGCGGCTCGGGCGGCGGTGGCGACGATGCGGCGCACGACGGTCTGCTGGAGGCGGCCGCCGCGGGCGCCCAGGAAGAGGGCCTGGCCGCTGGTGGCGTGGGCCAGCTTCGGGCGGCCGTGCCGGAGCCAGTCGTCGAGGGCCCGCTGCGCCGGGACGCCGTAGGGGACGGCGCGTTCCTTGGCGCCCTTGCCGAAGACGCGGATCACCCGCCGGGCCTCGTCGAGGTCACCGAGGTCCAGGCCGCACAGCTCGCTCACCCGGACGCCGGTGGCGTAGAGGAGCTCGAGGACGGCCCGGTCGCGGACGCCGTGCGGGTCGGCCGTGGTGACCACGAGGTCGGCGGCCTGCTCGGCGCGGAGCACCGACGGCAGGTCGCGGTGCGCCTTGGGGCTCGCGAGCTGCGCACCGACGTCGGCGGCGGCCAGCCCGGTGCGGTGCGCCCACGCGGTGAAGGTGCGCACGGCGGCCGCCCGCCGTGCCTGCGAGGTCCGGGCGGCACCGTCGGTCATCCGGCGCGCGAGCCAGCCGCGCAGCACGGTGATGTCGAGGTCGGCCGGGGCCGCGCAGCCCGCCGCCGCGGCATGGTCCAGCAGGGAGACGATGTCCGCCACGTACGCCCGTACGGTGTGGGTGGATCTGTTGTCGATCCGCGACAGGTGCAGCCCGAAA
>CAKUMG010000657.1 GCA_934667465.1 uncultured Actinoplanes sp.
GGTGCTGTTCCTGCCGGGCACGCACTTCAAGATTTTGGAGCTGCGGGAGCCCGCCGGCGACGAGCGCGGCGCGATCCTGATGCGCGAGATCGGCGCGAACGAGATCGACACCGACGGGCGGGTCGCGTCCGACCGGGTGTCGCTGGACGAACTGGCTGTGACGTCGTTGCGGCGCAGCATCGAACGCTGGGCCGGCGCGGAACCCCGCCGCCGGGTCGGCGCCGGATCCACCGGACGGTTCGGCATGCTGCCGGGCCTCGACCGGCGTCCGGCACGCGGGGAGAAGCGTGCGGGACGCGAGGAGGGGAGCGGGCGATGAGCCGGCAGGTGTTGGCGGTGGGCGGCGGCAAGCCCGGCGCGTACCCGACGATCGGTGCGGCCCTGGCGCGGGCCGAGGCGGGGGCGACGATCGTCGTGCAGCCCGGCCGCTACGTGGAGAAGCTCGTCGTCGGCAACCGCATCACGATCAGCGCCGCCGAGGGTGGCGGCCCGGTGGAGGTGCGGGTCGAGGAGGGCAGCGTGCTGGTGGTGCAGGGCGAGGGGGCGTCGCTGCGCGGCATCACCCTGGTCAGCGCCGACCCGAAGCTCGCCGCGGTGGACGTCTATTCCGGCGAGGTCGCGCTCGACAACTGTGTGATCTCCGGGGCGTCGTGGGCGACGCTGCTCTCCCGGCTGCAGGGGTCGCTGGCGCTGCGGGGCTGCGAGGTGCGCAGCTCGGCGGGGGCCGGCATCGTGGTCACCTCGGCCGCACCGAGCACCATCGAGGACACGACGGTCACCCAGGTGGCCACGTCGGGCATCGTGGTGGCGGACAAGGGCGTGCTGACGCTGCGCCGCTGCCGGATCCGGGACACGGCCGCGAACAGCCTCTGCGTCAACGGCGACGGCCGGCTGACCGCCGAGCAGGTCGAGATCACCGGCGCGGCCAAGCCCGCCGTCGTGGTCGAGCAGCGTGGCTGGGCCCGCCTGCAGCGGCTCACGGTGACGGGCAGCGGCAACGTGGACCTGTTCCTGCGCGGTGAGATCGACGTCGTGGTCAGCGACTCGAAGTTCTCGGGCGCGGCCCTGCAGGGCGCGCACGTCGCCGACAAGGCGGCCCCGAAGTTCGAGCGGTGCACGTTCGAGTCGACCGGGCATGCCGCGGTGCATGTCACCGGCGGGGCGCGGCCCACGTTCACCGACTGCACGTTCGCCGACTCGCCCGTGGGCCTCAACGTCGACGGGGAGGGCGCGCCGCGGGTCGAGGGCGCGACCGTCCGTGGCACCAAGGACCACCTCGTGGTGCTCTCCGGTTCCGCCTCGGCGGTGCTCCAGCGGCTCCGCGCGTCGGTCACGTCCGGCGCGGGCGTGCTGGTCAAGGGCGGTGCGAGCCTGGACGGCACGGATCTCGCGGTGGAGGCCGGCACGGCAGTCGCGCTCGAGCTGGGCGAGGGCGCCCGCGCCACGGTCCGGGAAGCCCGATTCAGCGGTACGGCCGTCAGCGCGGTCCTGGTCGGCGGCGGCGCGACCCTGGATCTGCGGGCGTCGCTGCTCCGCGGCACCGGCGTGGCCCTGGGCGAGGGCCGGTTGTCGTTGCGCGACAGCGAGATCGTCGAGGCGCCCGCCGACGGGGTGCTGGCCGGCACTGGTGGCACGGTCACCGCCACCCAGACCCGGATCCTGCGGGCCCGCCGGAACGGCGTGGCGCTGGGCCGCGGCAGCAACGGCGGGTTCACCGACTGCGAGGTGCTGGGCAGCGCCGCCGCGGGGTTCGACGTCGACACCAGCGAGCCGGTGTCGATCGTGAACTGCGTGGTGCAGGAGAGCGGCGGCGAGGACATCCGCAGGGCCGGCGACGCGCAGCTCACCATTGAGGGGCTGAGCACCGGGCGGCCCCAGCAGTCGGCGTCCGCCGCCCCGGCGTACCCGACGCCGACGCCGTCGCCGGTCTCGGGCACGCCCGCGGGCAGCGACGAGGAGTCGCCGGAGGGTGCCGCGCAGCCGCCGGACGACGAACTGTCCGGGCCACTGCGCGAGCTGAACAGCCTGATCGGCCTGCGCGGGGTGAAAGCGGAAGTCACCGCGCTGATCAACCTGATCAAGATGTCGCAGGTACGGCTCCAGATGGGCCTGCCGATGCCGCCGATGAGCCGCCACCTGGTCTTCGCCGGCCCGCCCGGCACCGGTAAGACCACTGTGGCCCGGCTCTACGGCACGGTCCTCAAGGAGCTGGGCATCCTGTCCAAGGGCCACATGGTCGAGGCGGCCCGGGCGGACCTGGTCGGGCAGTACATCGGCTCGACCGCGATCAAGACCACCGAGCTGATCACCAAGGCCATGGGCGGCGTGCTCTTCATCGACGAGGCGTACACGCTGTCGGCGGGTTCGGGGGGCTCGGGGCCGGACTTCGGCCAGGAGGCCATCGACGCGCTGATGAAAATGATGGAGGACCACCGCGACGAGCTGGTGGTCATCGTGGCCGGCTACTCGGAGCTGATGGAGAAGTTCCTCGAGTCCAACCCCGGTCTGGCCTCCCGCTTCACCCGTACCGTCGAGTTCCCGAACTACTCGGTCGAAGAGCTCGTGACGATCACCTCCAACCTGTGCGCCAAGCACTACTACGAGCTGACCGACGACGCCGTGGACGCGCTGGTCACCTACTTCACCCGGATCCCCAAGAACGCGACGTTCGGTAACGGTCGTGTCGCCCGCAAGCTGTTCGAGGCGATGATCAACAACCAGGCGTCGCGGCTGGCCACCACGCCCCCGACCAAGGACAGCGAGCTCAACCGGCTCACCGCGCTGGACCTGCAGCCGGAGCTGGACCTGCTGGAGGACCTGCCGGTCGAGGAGAACGCGCAGCCGGACGCGGCGAGCAACCCGGCCGGGGCGATCAACGCCACGCGCAGCTGGAAGCGGGTGTGCTCGCTGGTCGGCGCCACGCCGGTACGCGAGTCGATCGGATCGACCCTGCTGCAGCTGATCGAGCTGCGCAACCGCCGCCGGGGCTTCGGCAAGAACGGCAACGTGCTGCTCACCGGCCCGTCCGGCAGCGGCCGCAGCGAGTTCGCCAAGCTGTACGCCGCGGGGCTGTCCGAGCTGGACCTCGTGCCGGTCGGTCAGCTGGTCCGGGTGAGCACCGCCCAGGAGCTGGCGCCGCAGTGGCCCGGTCAGGCGCGCAGCCTCGTGCAGGCCGCGCTGCAGGACGCGGCCGGTGGGGTGCTGCTCGTCGACTACACCGACGACGGCACCGGCGCCGGGACCGACATCCTCGAGCAGCTCGTCGAGCAGGCCCGCCGCTCGCCCGGGGACCCGATCGTGATGCTGCTCGGGGAGGAGGCGGCCCTGGCTCCGGCCCGCGCCGCCGTTCCTGGGCTCGCCGAGGTCTTCGGCCAGCAGTGGAGTATGCCCGCATACACCACGCCCGAGCTCGCCGAGATCATCGTGCGGCACCTGGTCCGGCGTGGGCACGAGGTGCCCGACGACGTCCGGGAGGCCCTCGCCGGCCTGGCCGGCGGGCTGCCCGAGCCGACCGTCCGGGCCGCGCACGTGTTCTCGTGGGGGTTGACCCGCGCGGCGGCCTCCCGCACGCTCGCACTGGCCGACGTCAACGGCCTGGCCGCCCGGTCCGCCGGGGCCCTGCGCACCGGTGGCCTCGCCGCCGTCGGCTGACCACCGGCCTCCGGAGGCAGTTCCAGCCGGCTTTCGGAGGCAGTTCCAGCCGGCCACCGGCGGCAGTTTTCAGGAAAGGGAGAGACATGACGCAGCCCGGAGTCCCGCAGATGCCGGACATCACCCAGTTCATCAACCAGGCGCAGGCATTCGAGCAGAAGATGCGCGACGCACAGGGCGACCTGGAGAAGGCGATCGTGACCGGGCGCTCGGCCGACGGCACGGTCACCGTGGTCGCCGGCGGCCTGGGCCAGATCAAGGGCGTCCAGGTGAACCCGGTCGTCTTCGAGCGCCGCGACGCCGCGGCGCTGCAGACCGCCATCGTCGAGGCGGTCCAGGCGGCCGCCACCAACGCCGGGCGCCTCGCCGAGCAGAAGATGGGCCCGGTCGAGATCACCCTCCACTGAGGGCCTATCTGAGCAGGACCCGGCTCGGGGTGTCGGTTCCGCCGCGGGCCGGTTCGACGCCGTACTCGGCGAGCCGGGCGCGGATCCGCCGTAGGTCCCAGCGGGCGCCGAGGACCGTGTAGAGCTCGGCGGCCTCCCCGCCCTGCCACGCGGCCTCGTGCGGGCGGCGCGCCGCCGCGAGCAGCACGGCGGCGTCCTCGAGCGCCGCGGCCAGCTCCGGCACCCGGCCGACCTCCCGGTAGTGGGCCGCGGCGGCCAGTGCGGGGGCCGGATCGCCGGTGAGCAGCGCCTTGCAG
>CAKUMG010000658.1 GCA_934667465.1 uncultured Actinoplanes sp.
GCTCACGCACGCGGGCCAGCATGCCCCGGACCTCCACCAGAACGGACGGGCGCGGGTCAGCCATGGGCGGCCTCCTGCGTCCTGCCGATCTCGGCGGCGCTGGCGCGGCGGTAGTCGGGATCGGGCAGCGCTGCCCGGTAGGCGGTCCTCGCGTCGGCGAACCGGCGGAGCTTGCCCGCGAGGTTGCCCTCGAGCACGGACAGCAGCGCCGGCTGGACGAAGCCCTGCGCACGCACCCGGCGCGCCAGGGCGAGGGCCGGCTCGTACCGCCCGGAGTCGTAGAGCCGGACCAGTTCGGTGAGGGCGGCGAGGTCCCCGGCGACGCCCGCGACGAGCCGCCGGATGCGGATCGCGGCATCCGGGCGCGTGACTTCCTCCCGCGCGACCGGGAGGGTGTGCACGCCGGACAGCTCCTCGGCCCGGGGCAGGGCACGGGCGGACAGCCACAGCCGCGGCGTGACGATCAAGGCGGCACCGTCGTTCGTGATGTCGCCGAACAGGAGCGCGTCGGCGTTGCTCCGGCGCGCGAGGGACCGGGCGGCGGCGAGCCGGTCGGCGGGCAGCTTCCCGGGCACGGTGGCCGGCACCTCCCGGACCTCGATGCGCAGCAGCGCGAGGTCGGCGTCGACCGGTACGGCATCGTCGACGGCCTGCTGTACGCCCCGCACCACCCCGGCCTCGAACGCACCGGCCTCGGTCCGGACCTCGGCCGGGACGTCGCCGCGCACCGTGTGCGTGAACGTCGCGACCGCCACGTTGTAGTCGCCGGTCAGGACGGGTATCGCCGGCCCCGGCGCCCGGGCCGGCAGGGTCAGGATGCCGCCCAGCCCCAGGACGGTCAGGGCGATCCCGCCGCAGGCCTGCAGGCGGGACGTGTTCCAGCGCCAGCGGGCGATGGTCGCGCCGGCCCCGCCGACCAGCACCGCCGCGACGACGAGCCATCCCGACAGGTCGAGGAGCTGGGCGAGGAGCCCGAGGAAGCCGCCGCCCGCGAAGGGCGCGACCGCCTGATCGACGGCGCTGCGCAGGTACCGGCGGGTGACCGGGGCGGGCCGGTCCCCGTGGACCCGGTGATAGGCGTCGGTCCACGGGCGGTGGGCGTCCGGCGGCAGTCCGCATCCGTGGAGGAAGCCGATCACCGAACGGGACGTGGGCCGGGATCCTCCCGCGAGGAGGGCGCGCACTGTGGTCCCCGAGACGGGGTGACCCGCGTCCCGGCTTGCGCGGGCGACCGCCTCGGCCGAACGGAGGCCGGACTCCTCGTACAGCTGCCGCAGACACGTGCCGAAGTCCGCCGGGGACCGCGCGGCGGCGAGCACCGCCGACCACCGATCCGGGGTCATTTCCGCAGCGAGAACGTCCCCGCGAAACCGGGCTGACAGTACGGTTCGGTCAGGTTCGGGTCGGCGACGACGCAGAAGTCGGGGTCGGACTCGTTCTCCGGTTCGGGAAGGGTGCCGGGGACGACCATGCGGTAGTAGGCCCAGCCCTGCTCGTTGGTCTCGACCGGCGGCAGGTGGCCCAGGAAGGCGAAGTCGTATCCGTCGCCCTCCTGACCGTTCTCTCCGTGCCGACGCAACGTCCCGGTGTTCCGGAAGAGCGCCATCGGAACCGTGCGGCTGGGCGGGAAGTCCAGCAGAAGGATCTCGACCGTCTCGCCGCTGGTGATGCCGTGTGCCCGCTCGTAGGAGTCCGCGGGCAGGATCCGGGCTGCCTCGCGGTCGCCGAGGGCGCCCCGGTACAGGCGCAACCGCGTGCCGGCCCGGACCTCGCCCTGCTCGGCGGTCAGGGTGTAATCGCCGGCGAGCATCATCGGCCGCAGTTGCCCGTACCGGGTGGCGAGGTAGCCGCCTTCCTCGGCCAGGCCGATCTCCGCGGGCAGTTCGGGGCCGAGAAGATCCTCGGGCGCCAGGGTGGCTTCCTCGGTGACCTGGACGACGGCCGACCGGACGCTGCCGTCCGGCCGTTCCACCGTGAGGGTGATCGGCGCGGCCGGGTCGAAGCCGGTGAGACAGATCTGCGTGTCGTCGCCGATGAGCAGGTCGCCCGATCCGGTGCCGACGGAGGGCTCGGACGGCACCTCGGTTTCCCAGTTGTAGTCGCAGTCGGTCGGCAGTTCCCCGCCACCGGTCCAGGAGTTGAACACCGTGGGCCAGGCGACCTCCGCCACCGGCGAAGCGGCCGGCGATGCCGCCGGGGGTTCCGTGCTCGGAGGGGCGGTGGTGACCGGCTGCGTCGGGGGCACGGACTTCACCAGCGACGGCGGCCCGACGGCGTCCACC
The DNA here is from genome assembly GCA_934667465.1 of uncultured Actinoplanes sp. Taxonomy (GTDB): domain Bacteria; phylum Actinomycetota; class Actinomycetes; order Mycobacteriales; family Micromonosporaceae; genus Actinoplanes. Next base: position 2,283 of record CAKUMG010000658.1, read on the forward strand.
GGGTCGCGGCCGGACCCGCATCCGGCGGCACCGGCCACCACGGCGAGCACGACCAGAGCCGGACCGGCTCTCCACATCGCGACCTCCCGACCCCCGGGCCCGGACACACGGACCGTGAGGTAAGGAACTTAGGCGCCGAAGCCGACCCCGGCGGGCCGGGAATCCGCCCCCGCACCCGTATCCGTCAGCCGCCCGCGGCGTGACAGGCGGCCGGGCCCCGGCACGCCGCGAGGGCGGTCAGCCGCCGGTGCAGGGCGGCGCGGCGCGCGGGCGGCAGCGCGGACGCGATGTTGCGCAGCTGGTGGGGGTCGCGGACCCGGTTGTAGTACTCGCGGAACCCGCCGGTGTACTCGATCCAGGTCCAGGCGGGCGTGCGGATCGCGGTGTAGGTGGGCGGGTTGCCGCTGCGCGGGGACGGGAAGTCCGGGTCGGCCGGGTCGTCGGTGGGGCCGTGATGCTCGACCAGGGCGGTGGTGCGCCAGTCCGCGGGTTCGGCGCCGCCCAGCACCTTCGAAAGGCTGCGGCCGTCGGCGTCGAGCGGGGCGGGGAGGCCGGCGAGGGCGGCGAAGGTGGGGCGGAGGTCGATGTTCTCGGCCGGGGCGTCCACCTCCGACTCCGGGATGCCGGGCCCGGCCATGATCAGGGGGACGTGGATGTCGTGGTCGAACGCGGTCTGCTTGCCCGGCATGAGCCGGTGCTCGCCCAGGTGGTAGCCGTTGTCGGAGCTGAAGACGACAACGGTGTCCCCGGCCACGCCCGCGCGGGTGAGGGTGGCGCGCAGGTCGCCGATCAGGCGGTCCACCGCGCGGACGGACTGGGCGCGCGTGCGGTAGGCGGCGTCCAGGCGGGCCCGTTCCGCGGGGGTCAGCGGGTGCCGGATGGACAGCCAGCGCGGGGCGGCCGTGGGCGGGCGGTCGAACGCCGGGCCACGCGGGGCGGTGAGGCCGGGGTAGCGGCCCGCGTCGCGCGGCGCGGGGGTGTAGGGGCGGTGCGGCGAGATCGTCGACACGGTCACGAGGAACGGCTGCCGGGCCGCGGCGGAGTCCCGTACGAAGGCGCGGGTTTTCGCACTCAGCACGTCGGTCAGGTAGTCCTGCGGGCGGTGGCCGTAGCGGACGACCGTGCCGTTCTCGAGCATGTCGTAGCCGAACTGGCCGTAACCGGCGGCGCCCGGGACCGCCCAGTCGGTCCAGCCGGGGGCGATGTGGCCGCTGCGGGTGGTGTAGCCGTTGAGGTACTTGCCGTAGAGGGCGGTGCGGTAGCCGGCGCGCTGGAAGTCGGTGGCGAACGTGGACCGGTCCATGCCGCGGGAGCGGAAGACGGCGATGCCCCCGTCCGGTGCGGTGTTGGTGAAGACGCCGGTGTTGTGCGGGTACTTGCCGCTGAGGATCGAGGCGCGCGAGGGGCAGCAGAGCGAGTCCGTGACCGTGTACTCGGTGAAGGTGGTGCCGTCCGCGGCCAGGGCCCGGGTGTGCGGCATGAACCGCAGCAGGTCGGGCGTGAGGTCGTCGGTGAGGACGAAGACGATGTTGGTCCGCGGCGGCGCGGGTGCGGGCACGGGCGCCGGTGACGGCGAGGCGGTGCAGGCGCTCAGCAGGAGCAGCACCACCGCGAGAAGACGCAACACCAGAGGAGGATACCGGACAAAACCCCAGAATCAGCCGTGCCAGGTGCGCCAGAGCGCGGCGTAGGTGCCGCCGGCCGCGACCAGCTCGTCGTGGGTGCCGAGCTCGACGAGGCGGCCCGCGTCCATCACCGCGACCCGGTCGGCGTCGTGCGCGGTCTGCAGGCGGTGGGCGATGGCGATGACCGTACGCTGCCGCAGCACGGCCGCCAGCGCGCGCTCGGTGTCGCGGGCCTGCGCCGGGTCGAGCAGCGCGGTCGCCTCGTCCAGCACCACCGTGTGCGGGTCGGCGAGGACCACGCGGGCCAGCGCGAGCTGCTGCGCGCGGGCACCGTCCAGCGCGGAGCCGGTGCCGCCCAGCCGGGTGTCGAGCCCGTACGGCAGCTCGGTGATCCAGTCGGCGCCGACCGCGGCCAGGGCGGCGATCACCTCGTCGTCGCC
>CAKUMG010000659.1 GCA_934667465.1 uncultured Actinoplanes sp.
GGCGGGGACGGCGCTGCCCGTGGCGGGGGGAGCCACGGGCAGCGCCGGGAGCGGCCGTGAGGTTGGGGGACACCGGCCCTGTCCGCCCTTCGCCCCCTCACGGGCGGTCCTGATTTCTCTGCCGCGGGGGTTCAGAATCGGTCGGGGGATCGGTCAGTTGAGGGGTTGGGCCGAGGCGATCGCGGCCTCGAGGGCGTTGACCCGGTCGAAGTCGCCGAGGCGGCGGGTCACGTAGGCGATGGCGTGGCCGCGGGCCGGGTCGGCCCAGCCCGCGCTGCCTCCGACGCCGCCCATGCCCCAGGTGCCGTCGCCCTCGAGTTGGACGCCGAGGCCCCAGGTCGTGGGGGAGCCGATGAAGTGGTCCAGACCCGTGAACTGGGCCGCGGTGAGCTCGTTCACTATGGCGGGGCTCAGGAGTTGGTGTCCGTCGAGGGTGCCGCCGGCGAGGAGGCCGGCGTAGAAGCGGGCCACCGCCTCGGCGGTCGTGTGCAGGTTGACGGCTGGGATCACGGCTCGGCGCCAAGGGGTGCCGTTGATGACGTCGAGGTCGGCGATGCCGGCGGGATTGGCGAGCGCGCGGCCGCGTACGGAATCGGGTTGGCCCAGCAGGTCCGCGCGGCGGGACGGGGTGTCGAACTCGAGCTCGGCGCAGCGGCCGAGGTCGCCCGGGTGCACGCCGAAGGCCAGGTCGAGCCGCCACGGCCGCGCGATCTCCTCGGCGACGAAGGCGGCCGGGGCGCGTCCGGTGACGCGTCGCACCAGCTCACCGAGCAGATGGCCGTACGTGAGGGCGTGCTCGGCGGCGACCGTTCCCGGCGCCCACTCGGGCTCCGCTGCCGCGAGGTCCCCGCACAGCAGATCCCAATCGGTCCACGCCGACGCGTCCCGCGGCACCGGGAAGACCGCCAGCCCCGACGTGTGGGTCAGCACCTGCCGTACGGTCGCCGGGGCGCGGAAGCCGGGCCAGTGCCGCGCCATCGGATCGTCCAGCGCGAGCAGACCCCGGTCCGCGAGCATCAGCACCGCCAGGGCGATCACCGGCTTGCCGACCGAGTAGACGCCGGCCAGCGTCCGCAGCCCCCACGGCCTCGTCCGGGCGGCGTCCTCCCAGCCCTCGCGCAGGTCGGCCACGACCTCGCCGTTCCGGAACACGCACAGGGCCGAGCCGCCCACTGGTGCCGCGGCGAACGCCTCCCGGACGGCCTCGTAACCGGGCACGACAGCACCGGTGATCGGGGCGGTCACCGGGCGACGACCGCGGTGACCGTCGTGCCGGCCGGGCCCGCGTCGATGTGGACCTCGGACATGGTGCGCGCGATCCACAGGCCGCGTCCGCCGGGCAGGGTCGGCGGTGGCAGCGTACGGCCGGCATCATCAGGATCGGACAAGCCGGGCCCCTCGTCGATCACCTGGCAGTAGATGTTGCCGGCATCGGACCAGATCCGGATCCGGCCGCTGCCGCCGCCGTGGCGCACGGCGTTGCTGCACAGCTCGTGGGCGATGAGCACGACCGCCTCGCCGACCCGCTCGGCCGCGACCCCGGCGACGTGACCGGACACCGCGGCGCGCAGCTCGTACAGATCAATGCCGTCGAAGTGCCGATCGAAGACCCGTCGCACCCTCCCCGAGCCGGAACGACCGGCGGATCCGGCCCCGCTCGGCGCGGGACCCGCGACCTCAGCGCTCACCATGACGCACCAGCATCCGCAGGGCCGGCACGTCGGCCGCGCCCGCCGCCGTCAAGGTCCGCTCGATCGGCTCCGCGCACACGACCACCATCCTTCTCCCCGAGGGCAGCCCGGACGCCGTCCGCAGGATCACCGCGGCCGCTCCGGCGTCGATGAATCCCAGCCGGCTCAGGTTCAGATGGATGTCCACATCCAGCCGTACGGCCTCGGCCAGCGCATCGCTCAACGCCTGCGCCCGGGTGTAGTCCAGCTCGCCGGCCGCGCGAATGCCGGGCGGCACGTGCTGGCGGCAGATCCGCAGCACCGGATCCTCGTGGTAGACCGTCGCGGCCACCCGCCGGGGATGAACCCGGGCGGCATAGCCGAGGGTGACCGGGTCGAAGCTCTCGCGGTCGTACTCGCAGATGGCGGTGACCGTCCCCCCGGCGAACAACCGGCCCACCTCCGACTCGAACACCAGCAGCTGCTCGGCGTTCGCCTGCGGGCGCGCGGCCCAGCACATGTCGGCCGTGAACCGCAGCCCGGCATGCCCCTGCTCCAGGGCACTGCGTGCCTCACGGGTCAGGAGCTCCACCATCGTCGCCGCGTCCGGCGCGGACCCGCCGCCCCACAACCGGTCGCTGCGCTCCACCGTCAGCGCCGCCCCGGCGTCGACCCCGCGCTCGACCAGCTCGGCGCGCAGATCCGCCACGTCCAGATCGTCCGTGAAGCAGATGACGCGCTCGTTGCGGCGCAGACCAGCGGCCACGAAGGCGGCGAGGATGTCCAGCCGCTCGTCGGGGTCCGAGAAGGTCAGGCACGCATGGTCACCGGGTGCGAGCCCGTCCACCGCTGTCGTCGCGGCCATCTGTCTCCCTAGGGTTCGCTCTGCCCTGCCCCGTAACCCTGACTCACCCGATTGGGCCGCTCCAACAGGGGTACCACCCCCACATGGTGCGCCAGACTCTTGCGAAGCTCGAGAAGAACACCGCCCTCGATCCCGTCGGGGACCGGCTCCAGGAGGCGGTCCAGAGCGTCGCCAAGCCCCAGAAGCTCCGGGATCTCCTGCACGGCACGTGGGCCGGTCATCCCCTGCACCCCGTGCTGGTCCAGGTTCCGTTCGGCGCGTTCCTGAGCGCCGCGGTGCTCGACCTGCTCCCGGGCCAGCGCAAGGCGGCGACCACGCTGGTCGCGGTCGGCGTCGCGGGCGCGGTGCCGGCGATCGCCACCGGCCTGGTCGACTGGTCGTCGCTCTCCAGGGATCAGCGTCGGGTGGGTCTCGTGCACGCCGCGGCGAACTCCGTGGCCCTGAGCCTCTACGCCGGGTCGCTCGCCGCGCGGGCGGCCGGCAAGTGGGGGGTGGGCAAGGCACTGGCCTACGCGGGACTGTCGGTTGCGGGGGCTGGTGGCTATCTGGGCGGACACCTCTCGTACGAGCAGGGCGCGGGCGTGAATCTGGCCGCGGCCGACATGCAGCGGCTCCCGTCGGGGTGGACCGAGCTCGGCTCGGTGGCCTCGCTTCCCGAGGGCAAGCCGACGGTCCGGACCGTCGAGGGGATCCGGATCCTGCTGTACCGGCTCGGCACGGACGTCACCGCGATGATCGAGCAGTGCGGGCACCAGGGCGGGCCGCTCGGGGACGGGGAGGTCGAGGGCTCCGGGGCCGACGCGTGCGTGGTGTGCCCGTGGCACGGGAGCACGTTCCGGCTCGTCGACGGGAAGGTGCAGCACGGGCCGTCGGCCGGTGACCAGCCGACGTTGCGGACGCGGGTGCAGGGCGGGATGCTGGCCGTGTCGCCCGAATGACGGCTGTTTCCGCAGCTCAAGTCCAAGATTGGGGGGCCGATTTGGAGGCCTGGCAACCACCGGGTAATGTTTTGCGAGCCAGCGGGGAAACGGACGCGGAAGACGCGGACGGCCCACTGGATCGGCAGGGAGACGGACGCTGAGCGGCCGGCCTGCCAACATCCTTCGAACGTCGGGATCGAGCGACGCTGCCTTGTGCGGCTGACCCCGGGCCCGGAACGAAGGGTGCGCTAAGTACGAATGGCACCAACCGGGAGATACCGGTTGACACCGCCAGGAAGACCTAGTAAAGTTGAGCGAGTGCCCCGGGGGGCAGGACGCGAAAGCGACCGGCCCGATGGTGTGTAGTTGTTCTTTGAGAACTCAACAGGGTGCTAGATAAGCCAGTGCCAATATGGCATTACCCGGCCAGATCTTAGGGTTTGGCTAGGATTCCTTTGGCAACTTTTTGTTGCCGGGACGCTTTTCCATGGATTTTATTGGAGAGTTTGATCCTGGCTCAGGACGAACGCTGGCGGCGTGCTTAACACATGCAAGTCGAGCGGAAAGGCCCTTCGGGGTACTCGAGCGGCGAACGGGTGAGTAACACGTGAGTAACCTGCCCCAGACTTTGGGATAACCCTCGGAAACGGGGGCTAATACCGGATACTCCTTGGCCATCGCATGGTGGTTTCGGGAAAGTTTTTCGGTCTGGGATGGACTCGCGGCCTATCAGCTTGTTGGTGGGGTAATGGCCTACCAAGGCGACGACGGGTAGCCGGCCTGAGAGGGCGACCGGCCACACTGGGACTGAGACACGGCCCAGACTCCTACGGGAGGCAGCAGTGGGGAATATTGCACAATGGGCGAAAGCCTGATGC
>CAKUMG010000660.1 GCA_934667465.1 uncultured Actinoplanes sp.
CCGCGCTGACCCTGAGCGCCGGCGGGGACCGGACCGCCCCGGTGGTCGCGGTGAGCCGGCGTGGCCTGCTGCCGCTCGCACACACCGCCGAGGCCGCGCCGCCCGCCGCCCCCGCGCTCGACGACTGCGCCACCCTGCGCGACGTCGTCCGCGCGGTCCGGTCCGCGGCGGGGGAGGCGGGGGACTGGCGGGTCGTGGTGGACGGGATGCGCCCGTACCTCGACCGGCTCTGGACCGCCTTCTCCGCCCACGAGCAGGAGGCGTTCCTCCGGCACCTGGCCCGGACCTGGGAGTGTCACCGGCACCGCATGGCCCCGGAGATCGCCGCCCGGGTCGTCGCGCTGCGCGAGGCGGGGCTGCTGGAGATCCGGCGCGGCGGCGTCGCGGCGTGGCCCGGACTGAGCGACTACGCGGCGGTCGTGAATTGCGCGGGCCCGGGCAAGCTGCCCGGTTCGGCCGGCCCGCTGGTCCGGGACCTGCTCGACGCGGGCGTCGCCAAGGTGGGCCCGCACGACCTGGGTCTCGCCGTCGACCCGGCGGGCCGGGTGATCGGCGCGGACGGGCGCGTCAACGAGCGGCTGTGGCTGATCGGCCCGCTGCGCCGCGGCACGCAGTGGGAGACGACGGCGGTGCCCGAGATCCGGGCCCAGGCGCAGCGTGCGGCGGCCGATCTGCGCGGCGAGGCTGCCCTCGCGACGGCGGCATAAGCATCCCGACTGAGTGATAGTTCAGTGTTATGCAACGGCGTTCATGCAGGTCAGTACTGTTTTGACGGTTGTCTGGGCGCCGGGGGGACGGCTTTACGCGGCATCGAGTTATCTCAATACTCAGGGGCAGCACGTCGGTACGCCGGACAACCGGCATACCCCCACCCCCCTGGGAGGACCTAGTGCGTAACCCCGGCTCCAAGCTCGGCCGACCGATCGTCGGCCTGGCCGCCGCCATGCTCGCGGGCAGCGTGTTCGCGTCACCCGCGAACGCCGCCCCGGCCGCCGCTCCCGCCGCCGACCAGTCGGCCACCCTCTCCGCCCTCGCCACGACGCTGGACACCCAGCTCGCTGGCAAGGACGCCGGGTCGTACGTCGAGGCCGGCAAGCTCGTCGTCAACGTGACCGACGCGTCGACCGCCGCCGCCGCGACCGCCAAGGGCGCGAGCGTCCGCTGGGTCAAGAACTCCGGTGCCAGCCTGGACGCCGCCGACGCCACCCTCAAGGCGACGCTGAAGATCCCGGGCACCTCGTTCGGCGTCGACCCGGTCAGCAACAAGATCTCGGTCACCGCCGACGAGAGCGTCACCGGCGCGAAACTCGCCGAGGTCAAGGCGATCGTCGCGAAGCTCGGCGACAAGGCCACGCTCGAGCAGGTCCCCGGCAAGCTGTCCCCGACGATCGCCGCGGGCGACGCCATCTACACCGGTGGCTCGCGCTGCTCGCTCGGCTTCAACGTCCGCAGCGGCAGCACCTACTACTTCCTGACCGCCGGCCACTGCACCAACGGCGGCACGACCTGGACCAACGGCTCGGCGACGCTGGGCACCCGCTCGGGCACCAGCTTCCCGGGCAACGACTACGGCATCGTCCGCTACACCAACACCTCGATCACCAAGACCGGCGGCTTCACCTCGGCGTCCACCCCGGCCGTCGGCACCACGGTCACCCGCCGCGGCAGCACCACCGGCACCCGCTCGGGTCAGGTCACCGCCCTCAACACGACGGTGAACTACGCGCAGGGCGCGGTCACCGGCATGATCCGTACGACCGTCTGCGCCCAGCCCGGCGACAGCGGCGGCCCGCTCTACCGCGGCTCCGTGGCCCATGGCCTGACCTCGGGCGGCAGCGGCAACTGCACCTCCGGCGGCATCACCTACTTCCAGCCGGTCGTCGAGGCCCTGAACGCCTACGGCGTCTCGGTCTACTGATTTCCACGGCGGGCGGGCGTCGACATCCCCCACGGACGCCCCCTCGCCGACGCAAGAAGGAAGGCCCCGGCCCTCGGCCGGGGCCTCTCCCGTGCACCGGGTCCCTACCCTGAGGTCCAGCATCTCGGGGCGGGGGTCGTCGTGCAGATCACCGAAGTCAGCGTCGTCGGAGTGCGGTGCGCGGTCATCGCCTTAGGGCACCGCCGGTCACCGCTCAGGTTCGTGCTCGTGCCCACCATCCACATCGGCCACCCGGACTTCTACCGGCGGGTCACCGAGCGCATCGCGACCTGCGACCTCGTGCTCGCCGAGCAGTACGACGGCCCGAGCACCACCGGGCTCGCCGCCGTCCTGGCCTCGCGGCTCACCGGTCAGCGGCTCGGGGCGCGGCTGGTGCACCAGGACATCGACTACCGGGCGCTCGGCGTGCCGACCGAGTTCCCGGACGGCTTCGAGGAGTCCCGGCGCTACGACCGGGTGCCCTGGTACGGCTGGTTCGAGGTGGCCGCGCTGGCGGCGTGGCAGGCGGCGGTCATGGCGCTCGGCGGCCGGGAGTGGCTGATGCGGCAGAACTTCGAGGTCAGCGACGACAGCGACGTCCGGCTGCGGTCGGCGGTGCTGACCCGGTGGCTGCTGCACGAGCGCGACGAGCTGCTGGTCGAGGCCGTCGAGCGGGTGCACGCCGCCCGGGCCGGCGAGCCGATCGAGGTGGCGGTGGTGTTCGGCGCGGCGCACATGCCGGCGGTCGTGCGGGCGCTGACCGGGCCGCTGGGCTACCGGCCGCAGCGGGGCGCCGAGTGGCTGCACGCCATCCATTTCTAGCAGAGCAGCCGATAAAGCGGTCAAAAGCGACTAAATTCAGCGTGTGGCGAGGGACTCCAACAGCGGATGGTCGCGCCCCTGGGCGGCCTTCTTCGCCGTGATCATCGTCCTCGGCGGGGTGGCGGTCTCCCTCGGCTTCGGCATCCGCCTCCGCGGGGCCCTCGAACGCAACGCCGTGAGCCGCCTCGCGGCCTCCTCCGCCGCCGTCCAGACCACCGTCACGAACGAGCTGGGCCGCTACGCCGACGCCGTGCGCCTGGGCGCCGCCGCGATCGCCGCGCTGCCCGAGCCCACCGCGGGCGCCTTCCGGAAGATCGCCGCCGCCGTCGACGCGCAGGGGCTGACCGGCGTACGGTCGCTGTCGCTCGTCGTCACCGACAGCCCCGGCCTCACCTCGCGCTGGCGGGACCGCGGTGCCGGCGGCTTCACGCCGAAGCCGGGCGCGGACCTGCGCGAACACCTCTATCCCGTGTTCACCGCGGGCCTGGCCGAGCACGCCGCCCCGCCGACCGGGGTGGACCAGGGCGCCGCGCAGGCCGTCGTCGACGTCACGCACCTGGCCACCGAGGAGAACTCGGTGGCGGTCTCCGACGCGTACGTGCGTCTCGCCGACCTCGATCTTCCGGCGACCGACCGGGCGCTCTCCTTCGACGTGGTCGCGCCGATCGGCTCGATCGGCTTCGCGGTCCTCAACGTCGTCGCGCGTGACCTGGTGACCGTCGGCCTCGCGCTGGCGGCCGCCGGCAACGACCTCGACGCGCAGCTGCTGACCCGGTCGGGCTCGGGCGAGCTGGCCGAGGTCGCCGCCGTCGTCCGCAGCGACGGCACCGGCTTCCGCCACACCGCGAACTTCACCACCGGCGAGCGCCAGTGGGTCCTGCGCACCAGCGCCACCTACCAGACCCTGCTCCCGAACGCGGGCCGCACCGACATGGTCGTCGTCATCGCGGGCGCGACGCTGGCGACCATGTTCGGCATCCTCATGTACCTGCAGATGTCCGCGACGGCGCGCACCGAGCAGGAGATCACGCTCGAGGTGGCGGAGCGGCTGGACGCGGCGCAGGGCGCCCGGGAGGCGTTGCTGGCCGGCCTGCTCACGCCGCCGGGCGAGGGGGAGGAGGTCGATCTCGGCGCGCTCGTCCGCTCGCTGGACCTCGCGGGCACCGACGTCGAAGACCTGCCGACGGTACGGGGTGACGCGGCGCTCCTGCGCCGGCTGGTCACGACGCTGGTCGCCGAGGCGCGCTCGCGGATCCCGGCGGACGCCCGGCTCACCGTGACCGCGGAGGGCGGGCGGCTGCGCGCGGGCGACGGGGAGACCACGCTGTCCTGCCCGCTGCCCGGGATGACGCCCGCCGAGGACCCCGTACGGACATCGCCCCTCGCTGAATGACCTCTGTCGCTGCGCGGAATCCGCCCGCACCCGTCACGGTTCCCGCGCAACTGCCCACTACCGTGGCGACCGTGATGCGACAGCGCGCGACAGCGGCCCTGGCCGTGGCGGCGTTCCTGGCCGTGGCACTGGGCATCCGGCTGCTCGCGAGCGGCGGCGGCGTGCTCGACAGCTCCGGCGCCCTGGCCCAGTACTCGGG
>CAKUMG010000661.1 GCA_934667465.1 uncultured Actinoplanes sp.
GGAAGGCGGGCGCGAACTCGCCGTCCATGATGTGCAGGTCGGTGCCGCAGATGCCGACCGCGGCCGGCTTGACCACGACGTCCAGCGGTCCCGGGGTGGGGTCCGGCACGCTCTCGACGGAGAGCGTGCCGGGGGTGACGACGACGGCGGCTTTCACTTCACCGCGCCCATGGAGAGGCCGCGGACCAGCTTGTTCTGGGCGACCCAGCCGGCGATGAGGACCGGCAGCGAGAGCAGCGTCGCGGCGGCGGCCAGGTCGGCGAGGAACGGGCCGCGGCCGGAGATGAAGCCGAGCAGGAAGATCGGCGCGGTGCTCGCGTTGGTGTCGGTCAGGTTCCGGGCGAGGAAGAACTCGTTCCAGGAGAAGATGAAGCAGATCAGGGCGGTGGCCGCGAGGCCGGGCGCCACGATCGGCAGCACGATCTTCCGGATCGACGTGATCGTGCCGGCGCCGTCGACCTCGCCGGCCTCCAGCACCTCGCGCGGCACCTCGAGCAGGAACGAGCGCATCATCCAGATGGCGAGCGGCAGGTTCATCGACGTGTAGAGGATGACCATCGTCCAGATGTTGTCCTTCATGCCGATCTTCACCGTGAGCAGGTAGACCGGCAGGACCGCCGCGACGACCGGCATCATCTTGGTGGAGATGAAGAAGAACAGCGCATCGCTCCACTTGGCGACCGGGCGCAGCGACAGCGCGTACGCCGCCGGGGTGGCCAGCACGACCACGAGCAGCGTCGAGAAGACGCTCGCCATCAGCGAGTTGAGCAGGAACGGCGTGATGTTGGTGTCGAAGACCGTGCGGTAGTGCTCGAGCGTCGGCGAGAAGATCCAGGTCGGCGGGTTGGTGGTGACGTCCGTGGCCTGCTTGAGGCTGGAGAGCACCATCCAGATGACCGGGAACACGAAGACGATGCCGGCGAACCAGGCGACGACGCCCCAGAGCGTGTCGGCGGGCTTGCGCTTCGGCTTGATCTTCGCGGGCTTCGTGCGGGCCGCGGAGGGCGCGGTGAGGCTGGTCATCGGTTCTCCTCCGTCTTGAACAGGCCCGAGATCACGCGCAGGGCGAAGGTGGCCACGATGATCGTCAGGATCACCACGACGACGCCGGCCGCGGAGGCCTCGCCGTACTCGAACTTGGTGAAGATGGTCTGGTAGATCTCGTACGGCAGGTTGGTGGTGGCCGTGCCGGGCCCGCCCTGGGTGATCGTGTAGATCGAGTCGAACGTGTTGACCAGGTAGATCGAGCCGAGCAGCGCGCCCAGCTCGAGGTACTGGCGCAGGTGCGGCAGCGTCATCCGGGTGAAGATCTGCCAGGCGTTGGCGCCGTCGACCCGCGCGGCCTCGAGCACCTCCTCGCTCTGCGACTGCAGGCCGGCCAGCAGGATCAGCATCATGAACGGCGTCCACTGCCAGACCAGCACGGCGATGATCGCGGTCTTCGGGTAGGTGGTGGCCCACGCGGTGTCTCCGCCGAAGAGGCCGTTGAGCAGGCCGTACTCCGGGTTGAAGATGCCGTGCTTCCACATCAGCGCGGCCGCGATCGGCATCACCAGGAACGGGGTGATCAGCATCGTCCGGACCAGGCCGCGGCCGAAGCACCTGCGGTCCAGCAGGATGGCGCACGCCAGCCCGAGGATGATCGAGAAAATGACCGCACCGGCGGTCAGGACCACCGTGTTGAACAGCGCGGACCGCAGCCGCGTGTCGCTGAGCACGGTGATGTAGTTGTCGATGCCGACGAACTCCCGCGAGCCCGGGCGCAGGGCGTTCCAGCTCTGGGTGGAGTAGTAGATCGTGAACAGGAACGGCACCTGCGTCACGACGAGCGCGAAGATCAGCGCGGGCAGCAGGGGTGCCCGGCGGACCCAGCGCTCCTTGGCTGCGCTCCTGCCGGGCGCGGGCGTGCGGGGCGGGGGTGTCTCGGTCGTGGTGCCCGCCGCGGGAATGACGTCAGTCATCGCTCGAAGCCTTCCGGATGAGAGGTGGGCGCGTCGCCGGCCGGCGACGCGCCCACCGGCGGCGCTACTTGTAGTTCTTCGCCGCGGCTTCGGCGAGCTTCTGGCCCTCGGCGAGGGCGGCGTCGACGGTGGTACCGCCCGCCATCGCGGCACTGACCTGCTGCGACACCTTGGTGCCGAGATCGGCGAACTCGGGGATGCCGACGAACTGCACGCCCAGGGCCGGCCGGGGCTGCAGGCCCGGGTTCTGCGGGTTGGCGTTCTCGATCGACTTCAGGGTGATGTCGGCGAACGCGGCCGCGTCCTGCTTGTACTCCGGGATCGAGTACGTGGAGGTGCGCTTGCCGGACGGGATCCGCGACCAGCCGAGGTTCTTGCCGACGATCTGCTCGTACTCCTTGCTGGTGGCCCAGGAGATGAACTTCCACGCGGCGTCGGACTTCTTGGTGGTCTTCGGCGAGGCCCACGCCCAGGTCCAGAGCCAGCCCGAGTACTCGGTCTTGTTCACCGGGGCGTACGCGTAGCCGACCTTGCCGGCGACCTTGGAGGCGGTCTCGTCCTCGAGCGTGCCGGCGGCCGAGGTGGCGTCGTACCACATGGCGGCCTTGCCCTGGCTGAACGTGTTCAGGCACTCGGTGAAGCCGGCCTGCGGGGCGCCGGACTCGCCGTAGTTCTTGACCAGGTTGACGTAGAAGTCCGTGGCTTCCTTGAACTCCGGCGCGTTGACCTTCGGCGTGTAGTCCTTCTCGAACCAGGTGCCGCCGTAGGTGTTGACGACGGTGGTCAGCGGCGCGAAGAGCTCACCCCAGCCGGGGAGGCCGCGCAGGCAGATGCCGGCGACGCCGTTGTCCTTGTCGTGCAGCTTCGACGCGAAGTCGGCGACCTGGGCCCAGGTCGGCTTCTCCGGCATCGTGAGGCCCGTGGCCGCGAAGAGCTCCTTGTTGTACATGAGGAACGACGACTCGCCGTAGAACGGCGCCGCGTACATCTTGCCGTCCTCGCCGGTGAGCGACTGCACCATCGGCTTGAGCAGGTCGGCCTGGTCGTAGGCGCTGTCGGCGGCGGCCTGGGTGGACAGCTCGTTGAGCCAGCCGTTCTTCGCCCAGATCGGCACCTCGTAGGCGCCCACGGTGGCGACGTCGTACTGCCCGCCCTGGTTGGCGACGTCCTGCGTGACCTTGTCGCGCAGTTCGTTCTCCGGGAGGATCGTGTACTTGACCGTGATGCCGGTCGCCTTCGTGAAGTGCTCGGCGGTCAGCTTCTGGATGTCCTCCATCTGCGGGTTGCCGACCATCAGGGCGGTGATCGTGTTCTCGTCCGAGGAGCCACCACCGGCGGTCGTGCCCGCGCCGGAACAACCCGACAGCACGAGCGCGCCCGTCGCGGCTCCCGCGATCAGCAATGACAGCTTGCTTCTACCTTTGAGCACAGTTCCTCCGTACGCAGACATGCGGGAACCCGCCGGCCACTCCTGTCGAGTGACCAGCTCTTCGATTTATTGCGGTGTTTTCAGACGCGAATGACTTGGGGGCCGAGCCGGGAGTAGCGGTGCGCCTCGGACGCCGGCAGGCCGGTGTCCGTGACCAGGGACTCGAAATCGGAGATCTCGGCGAACCGGCAGAACGTGCGGACGCCGAACTTGGTGTGGGTGCCGGCGAAGATCCGCCGGCGGGCCGCGCGCACGGCGTGCGCCTTGACGTCCGCCACGGCCGGGTCGGGGGTCGTGAGGCCGACCTCCCGGGAGATGCCGTTGGCGCCGACGAACGCGAGGTCGAGCACGAAGCCGGCCAGCATGCCGCCGGCCCAGTGGTCGACCGTGGCCAGGGTGCGGCCACGGACGCGGCCGCCGAGCAGCAGCACGGTCGCCGGGGTGTTGGTGGACATCCACGCCGCGGTGTTCAGCGAGGCGGTCACGACGGTCAGCGGCCGGTCGGTGGGCAGTGCCTCGGCGATGAGCTGCGGCGTGAAGCCCTCATCGATGAAGATCGTCTCCGCGTCGCCGATCAGGCCGACTGCCGCGGCGGCGATGCGCCTCTTCTCCGGGACCCCGCGCGTGGTGCGCATCGCGAGGTCGGTCTCGAACTTCGCGGTCTCCACCGGGTACGCACCGCCATGCGTACGCCGGAGCAGCCCGTGCTTCTCCAGCAGGCGCAGGTCGCGGCGGATGGTCTCCGCCGAGACGGCGAGCTCGGCGGCCAGCTTCGCCACGTCGACCTCACCCTGCCGCCGGGCCAGGGTGACGATCTGGTGCTGGCGCTCGTCCGCGTTCATCTCGCCTCCCTGATCTCGCTCGGTCCGCTATTTGTAACACCGGGGAAACCTGTGGCCCCCATCACAAACTCGGCCGATTGAGCCCGCCTCTGCCC
>CAKUMG010000662.1 GCA_934667465.1 uncultured Actinoplanes sp.
GAGTCGTACACCTCGTCGCCGTCGCTGCCGCTGACCCGGACGGCGATCGCCCTGCGCACCGAGCTACTGGCCGCGGGCGAGTGGACGGCCACCGACCCGGTCACCTGGACCGTCGCCGACGGGGACCTGCTGCTCGCGGAGCGCGCCGGGCGCTACGTCGTCGCCGTCGCCATGGGCACGCGGGCGGTGCCGATGCCCGCGGGCGAGGTCCTGCTCACCACCGGCTCCGCGGGCTTGCTGCCGCCCGGGAGCGCTGCCTGGATCCGTACGGGCTGAATCAATTTGCTTTGCGACGGGCCGCGGCGGCGGGCAGGCTGAGGATCATGACACCACCCGAGACCGTCGCGGCCGGCGACCTGACCCTGCGGCGCTGGCGGCCGGAGCACGCCGAGCCGCTCACCGCCGCCGTGCGCGAGTCGCTGCCCGAGCTGAAGCCCTGGCTGCCGTGGGCCCACGACGGGTACGACCTCGGCGACTCCACCGGCTTCCTCGCCATGTCGGCGGAGGCCTGGGAGAAGGGGACCGAGTTCAACTACGGGCTCTTCGACGCGGCGGGCGCCCTCCTCGGCACCGCCGGCCTGATGACCCGCCTCGGCCCCGGCGTCCTGGAGATCGGCTACTGGACCCGCACGACCGCCGCGGGCCGGGGGCACATGACGGCGGCGGTACGCGCCCTGACCGCGGTGGCCTTCGCCCTGCCCGGCATCGAGCGCACGGCCATCCGCTACGACGCCACGAACGGCGCGTCGGCGGCGGTCGCCCGCAAGGCCGGCTACACGGAGGCCACCCGCCTCCCCCACGAGCACGGCCCCGGCACCGACATCATCGCCGAGCTCCACCGCCCCTAACGCCGCCGTGCCTCACCCCGCCCGTCCCCGCACCTTTCGCGCCCTCACCCCCGCGCGTCCCCGGCCGCGGCCGGCTGCTGCGCCGCCACCAGCTCCACCAGCGCCGCATGCGTTTCGGCATCCGCCGCGATCAGCAGGCCACCCATGCCTCTCGTCAGCGGGCGGCCGTCGAGACCGGTGACCACACATCCGGCGGCCCGGCACAGCGCGATCCCCGCCGCGAAGTGCACGCTGTCGCCCACGTGGCCGTCGGTCACGTAGCCCGCCCGGCGCCCTGCAGCCACCCACGCGACCGCCAGTGTGGTGGAGACGACCCGCGGGCGGAACAGGGTGGCGAACCCGGCATCGAGCAGCATCCGGGCTGCCCTGAATCGGGATCGGTTGGGGAACGGCGGGTCGAGGTTGACATCTATCAGCCGCGACTCCGCCGACGGGGTGAGCGGAGTATCCACCTCGTCATGACGGACTCGGGCCACGGTCCCATCGGTCCAGAAGATCTCGTCCGCGAACGGGTCCGCGACGGCGGCCACTCCCGTGCTCAGGGCCACGTTCACAGACACCAGCATGTTCCGGACCGCGAAGTTCAACGTCCCGCACAGCGGATCGACGAGCCAGCGGCGCCCGCTCGCCACTCCACCCGTACGCCCGCCATCCTCACCCACCACGGCGTCGTCCGGGCGCGCGTCGCGCAGCAGCCGGACGATCGCCTCCTCCGCCTCGAGATCGGCGGCCGTGGCGAAGTCACCCCCGCCCTTGTCGATCCGCTCCACCGCCGTCCCGAAGCGATCCCGGACGACGGCCGCCCCCGCACCCGCGGCGGCGATCGCAAGCTCATGGTCGCTCGACGGCATCCGACCACAGTAGAGGTAAGGTCGGCGCCATGCCGGACGTCCTGCAAGCCCTGCGCGACTTCATCGCCCGAGCCGACCGCCTCGACCCGGAGGCCCCGATCGCCGGCGAGCTGACCCTGCACCTCGCCGACTCCCGCGCCGGGACGCTCGACGCCGCCCCGCGCGAAACCCCCGGCGCCGCCTCCGTCGGGACCCCCGACGCTGCCTCTGCCGGGACCCCCGACGCCGGCCCCGGCGACCGAGCCGAGCGGCTCACCCTCCGCCGCCCGGTCGCCGCCGCCCTGGTCGAGGCGCTCGCCGCCTATCACGACCCGCGCGATCACGGCGCCTGCGCCCACTGCGGCACCGGCGCCCTCGACGCCGACTTCGTCTGCCGCTCCTGCGGCATCGTCAACGGCGTCTTCGGCCGCACCCTCGCCGACCACCTGGTCCGCGACCGCGCCCTCGAGTCCCGCGACCCGGCCCCGGCTGCCCCCGGCCGGGCCCTGGAGTCGGGCGACTGACGGTCAGCCGAGCAGGGCGTCCAGCCACGGGTTGCGGAAGATGCGGTTCGGGTCGTACGCCCGGGTGAGCGCGACGAAGTCGTCGAAGCGCTCGTATTCGGCGCGGATGCTCTCCGGCGTGGCCGTGAAGACCTTGCCCCAGTGCGGGCGCGGGGACAGCGGGGCGAGCGCCTCCTCGAGCCGCGCGACCACCGGCAGAACCGCGTCGGTGTCCGCGATCCACGTGAAGTGCAGGGCGAACGTGTCCCGCCGGTGGTTCGGGCTCAGCCACAGGTCGTCGGCGGCGATGGTGCGGAGCTCGCAGATCTGCAGGACCGGGGAGACCACGTCGGCGATGGCCTGCACAGCGTCGATCGCCTCGAGCGCGTGCGACCGCGGGAGGTGGTATTCGGACTGGAGTTCCTGGCCGCTGCTCGGGGTGAACTCCATCCGGAAGTGCGGCAGGCGGGTGTGCCACGGGCCCGGCTCGCCGGACTGGTCGGTGCTGTTGCGGGCCGGCATGCCGGGAACCGGGTGGCGGGGCGCGTCCGCACGGCGGGCGCCGTGCCAGTCGCCCGCGGGCAACTCCTCGGTGCGCTTGAGCCAGGCCATGTTGACGTCGCGCCCGGTCCAGTTGGTGAAGAGGCTCACGCTGTAGCCGTCGCCGAGCATCGTGTCCAGCTCCGTCTCCAGGGACGCGCGCGGGACGTCGTCGAACACGTACTGGCGCACCTGGAAGCTGGGCACCACGTCGAGGGTCAGCGCGGTGACGACGCCGAGCGCGCCGAGGCCGACGACGGCTCCCGCGAACTCCGGGTCGTCGCGGGTCAGCGTGACCAGCTCGCCGTCGCCGCGGACGAGCTCCAGGCCGGCGATCGCGGCGGCGAGGTTGCGGTTCTTCTCGCCGGAGCCGTGGGTGGCGGTGGCGATCGCGCCGGCGACCGAGATGTGCGGCAGCGACGCCGTGTTGTGCACGGCCAGGCCGAGGGCCTCGAGCCGCTCGGCGAGCTCGCCGTACCGGATGCCGCCGTCGACGCGCACCGTCCTGCGGTCCTCGGCGACCTCCCCCACCCGCGGCAGGCCGGCCAGCGAGATCAGCTCACCGCCGGTGTCGGCCATCCGGTTGAAGGAGTGGCCGCTGCCCAGCACCTTGACCGGGTTGCCCCCGGCCACCAGCTCCTGCACCTGCTCGACATCCGCCGGCCGGTGCAGCCGCTTCGCACCGAACACGATGTTGCCGGCCCAGTTCGTCACCCGCTCGTCGCTCATGGGACCAGCACACCACGAGCGGGACCCCGCCGCCACGGCCTGAAGATCAAAAACCGGTCGTACGGCTCGACGCCGCGCTCCGCAACGCGTGAGCCCGCCCACACCCGCCGGCGCGCTCGGCGTACCCGTGTCGTCGCATGTCAGGCCGGATAGATGTCCCAGGCGCGCAGGTCGCCGTCGGGATCGAAGAGGTAGCCGCCGTCGCCGTGGCCCTGCCCGTCCCCGGTCGGGTTGTCGAAGATCGGCGACGGAAGCCCCCAGTACTTGTCGGTGAGCGTGTTCACACCATCGAACACGTGCAGGGTGAGCGTCCGCCCCGCCGGCACGGTCGTCCCCGCCGGGAACGTGTAGCGGCGCAACCCCGAGTCGCGGACCCACCAGCGGGCCAGGCCGACCGCGGCCGCCGAGTGGTTCGTGATGCGCACCGTCTCGGTCTTCCAGTCGACGGCGAGGGTCAAGGGCGTCTGCTGGTACGGGCCCGGGCGGCAGGCGTCGGTGTCGAACAGGTTCACACGGGCCCGGGCGGCGCTCTGCGAGCCGCGCCGGTACGCGTCGTTCCACGCCCACTCGCCCTCGCCCGGGAACGGCTGCCACAGCGCGAGGCCGCGGCGGACCAGGTCCAGGCCTGTGTCACGCCACACACGGGCGATCCGGACCTGGACCGAGCGCAGCGGGCGGCCGCGGCTGCCGGCGGACGCGTGCTGGGCGGTCAGCCGGACGACCCCGCCGCCGGCCCGGACGAGCTGCTCGAGGCGGGCGGTGGCGGCGGTGGCGTGGCAGTCGCCACGGCGGCGCGCGGGGGTCGCGGAATAGTTGCTCTGTTCCATGGCCTGGGCTGACGTCAGGCGTATGGAGACAGGGGTTGACG
>CAKUMG010000663.1 GCA_934667465.1 uncultured Actinoplanes sp.
CGGCGCGGGCCTGACGCGTGGAGCAACGCCAGGGGCCGGCGCGGTGAGCGACAACGGGCGGGCCCGGCACGGTGAGCGACACCGGGGGCCCGGCGCGGTGAGCAACACCGGGTGCGGGCCCGGAATGGCGTACGACACCGTGCGCGGGCCCGGATGCGGTGTGCAAGACCGGAAGCGGGCCCGGCATGGCATGCGACACCGGGCCCGGCGGGCGGTTCAGGACAGCTGCGGGGCGACTTCCGCGGCGACGAGCTCGGCGTGGTCCAGGTCGGCGAGGTCGAGGACCTGGAGGTGCAGGCGGCTCGCGCCCGCGGCGGCGTACCGTCCGATGGTTTCGACGACCTCGGCCGGGGTGCCGACGATGCCGCCGTTGCCGCGCATCTCGTCGGCCTCGCGGCCGATCGCGGCGGCGCGGCGGGCGACCTCGGCGTCGTCACGGCCCACGCACAGGACGGCGGCCGCGGAGAAGATCGGCGGGGTGTCGCGGCCGGCGACGTCGCAGGCCTCGCGCACGCGGGCGTACAGGTCGGTCAGCTCTTCGATCTTGACGAACGGGGTGTTGAACTCGTCCGCGAACCGGGCCGCGAGCGCCGGCGTCCGCTTCTTGCCCTTGCCGCCCAGCACGATCGGCGGGCGCGGCGACTGCACCGGCTTCGGCAGCGCCGGGGAGTCGGTGAGCTGGTAGTGCTTGCCGTCGAAGCTGAACTTCTCGCCCTGCGGGGTGCCCCACAGGCCGGTGATGATCTCGAGCTGCTCCTCGAGGCGGTCGAAGCGCTCGCCCACCGCCGGGAACGGGATGCCGTAGGCGGCGTGCTCGGCGTCGAACCAGCCGCTGCCGAGGCCGAAGTCGACCCGGCCGCCGCTCATCTCGTCGACCTGGGCGACGCTGACGGCCAGCGGGCCGGGCAGCCGGAAGGTCGCCGAGGTGACCAGCGTGCCGAGGCGCAGCCGCGAGGTCTGCAGGGCGAGGCCCGCGAGGGTCACCCAGGCGTCGGTCGGGCCGGGGAGCCCGTCGCCGCCCATGGTGAGGTAGTGGTCGGAGCGGAAGAAGCCGTCGTAGCCGGCGTCCTCCGCGGTCACGGCCAGCCGGCGCAGGTCCTCGTAGGTGGCGCCTTGCTGGGGTTCGGTGAAAATGGTGAGCCGCACGGGTCACAGCCTGCCAGAGATCGTCGGCGAGCCGCAGCGACTCAGCGTGGCGCCGAAGTAACGTTAGGCCCATGGGTAGCTATGGATGGATCAGCCTGACCACCGATTACGGCACATTCGATGGTTTTGTCGCCGCCTGCCACGGGGCGATCGGGCGGTTCGCTCCCTCCGTACGTGTCATCGACGTCACCCATCACGTCCCGCCGGCCGACGTGGCGCGGGGCGCCGCGGTGCTCGCGCAGACCGCGCCGCACCTGCCGCCGTCGGTGCACGTCGCGGTGGTCGACCCGGGCGTGGGCACGGAACGCCGCGGCATCGCGATCGGCACGCCGAACGGGCTGCTCGTCGGCCCCGACAACGGCCTGCTGGTCTGGGCGGCCGAGGCGCTCGGCGGCCTGGACGAGGCGGTGGAGCTGACCAACGACGCATGGTTCCTCGGCGACGTCTCGCGCACGTTCCACGGTCGCGACATCTTCTCCCCGGTGGCGGCCCGGCTCGCGCTCGGCGCCCCGCTGTCCGAGGCCGGCCGCGCCCTCGACCCGAAGTCCGTCGTCCGTCTGCCGGACCCGGTCGTGACGGTCGGCGACGGCTGGATCGAGGCCGAGGTGGTGACCGTCGACCGGTTCGGCAACGTGCAGCTCGCCGCGGGCGGGTCGATGCTGCGCGGGCTCGGCCCGGAGCTGACGATCGGCGGGGTCAAGGCCCGGCGCGGGCAGACCTTCGGCGACGTCGGGGCGGGAGAGCTCATCGTGTACGAGGACTCGGCCGGCCGTGTCGCCGTCGCGGTCAACGGGGGACGTGCGGTCGTGGTGCTGTCCGTGCAGCCGGGAGACGTGGTCCGGGTCGCCGAGCGCTGAACCCCTCCGCCCGGGCGCGGATCACGCGGGTTCCGCCCGGGCGGCCGTGCACAGCCGGGCGCAGATCACGCGGGTTCCGCCCGGGCGGCCGTGCACAGCCGGGCGCGGATCACGCGGGTTCCGCCCGGGCGGCCGGGCACAGCCGGGCGCAGATCACGCGGGTTCCGCCCGGGCGGCCGGGCACAGCCGGGCGCGGATCATGCGGACGCCGCCCGGCCCGCCGGCCCACAGCATCGCCGCGCTCCCGATGACGGTCGGCGCGCGCGCCCGGGTGGGGGTCAGGCGGGTTCCGGCTGGCAGTGGGGGCACCAGTAGGTGACGCGGTCGTCGAGGTCGGCCTTGCTGATCGCGGTTCCGCAGCGCCGGCAGGGCTGCGCGCGGCGGCCGTACACGTAGCTGGTCTGGCCCTTGCGCAGGGAGCCGGTCGTCGTCTGGGTCCAGCGGCCGCGGTTGCTGGCGACGAGCTTCTGGGCGAGCGTGACCGTGCCCGTCAGGTCCTTGACGTCGCGGACCGGGGTCCAGGGCCAGAGACCACGCAGGAACAGGGTCTCGGCCTTGTAGAGGTTGCCGACGCCCGCGAGGTTGCGCTGATCGAGCAGGGCCTCGGCGATCGTGAGGTCCGGGGTCGCCTCGATGCGGCGCACGGCCTCGGCGGGATCCCAGTCCTTGCCCAGCAGGTCCGGGCCCAGATGGCCGACCAGCGACTCCTCGTCGGCCGTCGGGATCAGGGCCAGTTCGTGCAGGTGGAAGCCGACCGCCACCGAGCGGGCCGACTTCAGCGCCACGCGGATCAGGTGGGCGGGGCGGCCGGTCCAGCGTTCACCCGGCTTGTACGCCCGCCAGGCGCCCTCCATCCGCAGGTGCGAGTGGAGCGTCAGCGGCTCGGCGCCGTCCCTGGTCAGGCGGAGCAGCAGGTGCTTGCCGCGGCTCGCGGACTCGGCGACGGTCCAGCCGGCCAGGTCGGTCGTGGCGAGCCGGGGCACGCGGAAGTCGGAACCGGTCAGGACGTCGCCGGTCAGGGCGCGCTCCACGACGCGTGCCGTGTTCCAGACGGTGTCACCTTCGGGCATGCCCCCATCGTGCCCCGAATCCGCGGCCCCAATCGGACGGGTGTCCGGCGAGCCCGCCGGGCGAGGGGTCCGCGGTCGAGCAACGCGGCTGGAACGACACCCCGGCCGAGTTCCGCAGCCGAGCGGCGGGGCCGCGGCGCGCCCGGGTGTGCGTGGGGTCAGGCGGCCGGGCTGGAGGGGCGGCGGAGCTCGGACAGGCCCTCGGCGAAGCCGCGGAGGCGGTCCGTGGCGTCGATCAGGCCGGTCAGCGCCGGGTGCTGCTGGGCCGTCACCGGGTGGCCGTCCTCGGCGACGAACGCGGCGGCGGAGGCCACGAGGTTCTCG
This sequence comes from uncultured Actinoplanes sp., assembly GCA_934667465.1. Lineage (GTDB taxonomy): Bacteria > Actinomycetota > Actinomycetes > Mycobacteriales > Micromonosporaceae > Actinoplanes. Next base: position 3,398 of record CAKUMG010000663.1, read on the forward strand.
AAGGCGGTCACACCCTCGGTGAACTGGGTGGCGAGGCCCTCGTGCGAGCGTTCGAGCGCCGGGCGCTGGTCGGGCGGGGTGAGTGGCAGGGCCTTCTCGACGCTGGCGACGCGCTGACCGAGGTCGCGGCGCCAGAGCTCGGCGGTGGCGGCCTCGAGGACGGCGGGCTCGCCCGGGCCGGTGAGGCGGCCGGCGAGCGCGGTCATCGTGGCCGAGGCGCGGTCGAGGCGGTCCCACGTCTGTGCGACGGTGGAGCCCCGGACGGCGTAGCGGTTGCGCTGCCGCCGCACCTCCTGGGCCACCTGGCGGCCCGCGGGGAAGCGCTCGACGGCCGCGAGGAGGCGGTCGCCCGGCTGCAGGGCCGGCGGGGGCGGGGGCGGCTCGATCGCGGCCAGCTCGCGGTGGTCACGCCAGCGCCAGACGGCCAGGGCGACGGACGCGCCCGCGGAGGCGGCCCAGGCCGCGTCGGCGATGCCGATCCCCGCGTACGGCGTCAGCACCGCGGTGGCAGCCGTCAGCCCACCGCCGACGACGCTCCACCGGCGCGCGGCCCCGCGGAGCCGCTTGAGCTGCCGGAAGTATCTGGTCCGCTCGTCCACTGTCCGCTCCCCCTCGTCCGGGCCGGCACCCTCCGTGGTCCGCGGCCCGCTGCTGCACGGCTCCGTCGATCTCCCGCACCGGCTCACCACCGGCCGGTCGCCCCGGTCGCGACGCGCCCGAAAGCCCGTCCCGGTTCAGGACCGGCGCCCGGGTGGGGTGATCCCGGATCCACCGGCCGTGCGGTCGGCGGAGCCGTGAAGCCGTTGCGGGCGGGCCCGGTGCGTCGCCGCGCCGGGCCGCCGCCCCGACTGCTGCCGGGTCGCCTGCATCGCAGTTCGAGTTGGGCCGTGGGCAGGGGCCCGCCCGGGCGGGCTCCTGGC
>CAKUMG010000664.1 GCA_934667465.1 uncultured Actinoplanes sp.
GCTCCGCGGCGAGCCGGGGCACCTCGTGGTCGACGTGGTAGCGCAGCGCCGCCAGATAGAGCCCCCGCTTGCTGCCGAACGTCTTGTACAAGCTGCCCCGGTGCACCCCGGTCTGCGACACGAGGTCGTCGACCGAGGTGCCGTCGTAGCTGCGCCGCGCGAACAGCTCCGCCGCCGCGGCCACCGCCTGCTCCGAGTCGAACCCCCGTGGCCTGCCCATACGACCACCGTACGGGTATGAGAACGATCAGTCAAGAACGAACGTTCTCAAACGCCTCCCGCACACAGGTCGCGAACCGGCGCGCCGCCGGGCGGCGAGATCGGCCGGCCGCGTGGCAGGGTGATCGGCATGCGTATCTCGATCTGGCCGAGCGCCACCCAGCCGTGGACGGACCTCCTGGCGGCGGCCCGCCACGCCGAGGCGACGGGCTGGGACGGCGTGTGGGTCGCCGACCACTTCATGCCCGACGCCAAACCCGGCACGGACCCCCTGCTGCCACTGCTCGAGGCCGGCTCGCTGGTCGCCGCGCTCGGTGCGGCCGTGCCGCGGGTCCGGATCGGCACGCTCGTCTACGGCATGACCTACCGGCACCCGGCGGTCCTGGCGAACATGGCGGTCACCGCCGATCACGTCAGCGGCGGCAGGTTCACGCTCGGCGTCGGGGCCGGATGGCAGATCAACGAGCATCATCAGTACGGGATCGAGCTCCCGCCCATCGGCCCGCGCATCGACCGGTTCGTCGAGGGGCTGCACGTGCTCCGCGGCCTGCTGCGCACGCCGTCGACGACGTTCAAGGGCGAGTACTACGAGGTCACCGACGCGGTGTGCGAGCCGAAGCCGGTGCAGGACCCACTGCCCGTGATGATCGGCGCCAAGGGCGAGAAGCGGATGCTGCGCGTGGTCGCCGAGCACGCCGATCTGTGGAACACGTGGGGCCTGCCCGAGGTCATCGCCCACAAGTCCCGGGTGCTCGACGACTGGTGCGCCGAGGTGGGCCGCGACCCCCGGGCGATCGGCCGGACCGCCCAGGCGCTGACCGTGGTGGACGGCCCGCTGCCCGACACCGGCATGCCCACGATCGGCGGCTCGCCGGAGCTGCTGCGCGCGGCCGTCGCGGCGTACCGGGAAACAGGTCTCGACGAGCTCATCGTCCCGGACGCCTTCCTCGGCACGGGTGACGACCGCCGCAAGGCCATGGACACGATCCACGACATCGTCCGCCGCGACGCCTGACCCACCCCTCCCCGAGGCCGGATCAGCACGCCGCCGGCGCCGGAGACGACCCGCGCCGGAACTCGGCCACAAGCTTCTGCAGCGTTCCGGGGCCGCGTGCGACTCAACGGGACAGGCCGCCGCCGTGGGAGCGGCCCGCAGCGCCCAGCTGATCACCATGCAGCGTCGATGTGGGCGACAGCGGGCGGCCCGGCCCGGGCTCAGGACAGGTGCTCGTCCACGGCGGCGGCGAGCATGGGCCAGAGCGGCAGCCGCGGGATCAGCGTCGCCTGGAACGCGTGGTAGAGGTCCGCCTTGCCCGGCCACACCGTGTCCGTGGGGACGTTGGCCGGGTCGAGCTGGTGGAACCAGGAGCCGTGCTCGTGGTCGATCAGGTGCGCGTCGGTGTAGTCCCACCACGTGCGGTAGAGGTCGGCGTAGCGCTGGTCGCCCGTGTGCGCGTGCAGGGCCGCGGCGGCCGCGATGCCCTCGGCGGCGACCCAGTGCATGCGGTCGCGGACGACCGGGCGGCCGGTCCAGTCGGTGGTGTAGACGAAGCCGGGCTCGCCGTCGACCGCCCAGCCGTCGATGACCGCGCGGTCGAACAGGGCGCGGGAGGCATCGATGAGCCAGGTGGCGGCGGTGGCGCCCGGCGCGTACGCCGCGTGCAGCAGCAGCCGGGACCATTCGAGGCCGTGGCCGATCGTGGCGCCGTACGGCTTGAACTGGTGGTCGGGTTTGTCCCGGTTGAACTCGGGCAGCGGCTGCCACGCGGCGTCGTAGTGCTCGGGGATGCGCCACTCGTGCGCGGCTGCGGTGTCGACCAGGAACCGGCAGATGCGCAGCGCGCGCTGGACCCAGGTGCGGTCGCCGGTGACGCTCGCGACCGAGAGCATGGCCTCGACGGTGTGCATGTTGGCGTTGATGCCGCGGTAGCCGTCGAGGGTGGTGAACGTGGTGTCCCACTCGTCGGCGCAGAGGCCGGCCGCCTCGTCCCAGAAGCGCTCGAGGAACGTCGCCGACGCCTCCTCGAGCAGGGCGGCGGCGCCGGGCAGCCCGGCCTGGACCGCGGTGGACGCGGCGAGCAGCACGAACGCGTGGTCGTAGCAGGACTTGCCGGGCTGCGGCTCGCCGCCGGCGGAGACCGACGAGTGCCAGCCGCCGTGCGTGGTGTCCTTGAGCCGGCCGGTGAGACCGGCCAGGGCCCGCGCGGCGACCGGGCCGGCGCCGGGCACGCCGAGCAGCGCGCCGATGCCGTAGACGTGGGTCATCCGGGCGCTGATCAGCGCGGTGAGCGGCCGGCCGGGCACCGGTTCGCCGCGGGCGTCGAGCCACCGGGCGCCGCCGTCGGGGTCGGCGGTGCGGCGCCCGAAGGCGAGCAGGTCGCGGCTGTGCTGGTCGAGCCAGCGGTGATGAGCGGTACTGGTCGGCCACACGGACATGTGGATCACCTTATGCAGCCGCCCGCGGACGCCATGCGTCAGGGCACCGGGCAGAGGGTCGAGTTCACCTTCCCGCCGTACGCGCTCCCGCCCGCCCCCGATCGGCACGCTCCCCGCCGCGGCGCGCGCTCAGCCGGGCCATGATCGGCACGTGGGCCGTGGGCAGCAGGCGGGCCAGCAGGTCCGGCACCTTGGCGCTCGTGGCGATCAGCAGCCGCCCCTGCCGCCGCCGGACGGCGCGCAGGATGTCGTCGGCCGCCCGCTCCGCCGGATAGGTGAGCAGGGCCGCGAACAGCTTGCCGTACTTCTCGCGGTCCGCGCGCGGCACCCCGGCACCGATCGCGGCGGTCTCGGCGATGCGGGTCCGGATGCCGCCGGGGTGCACGGTGGTCACGCCGATGCCGTTCTCGGCCAGTTCGGCGCGCAGGGCCTCGCTGAACGCGCGGATGGCGAACTTGCTCGCCGCGTACGCGCTCTGCCCGGGCGGGGCGACGAGGCCGAACAGGCTGGACAGGTTGACCAGGTGCGCGCCCGGCTCGGCCTTGAGCGCGGGCAGCAGGTGGTGGGTGAGCAGCACCGGCGCGGTGAAGTTGACAGCCATCACGTGCTCGAACTGCTCGACGCTGACCTGGTCGAAGCGCCCGCCGAGGGCCACGCCGGCGTTGTTGACGAGCAGTCCGAGCCGGGGGTGCTCCCCGGCGATGCGCTCCGCCGCGGCGACGACCGCGCCACGGTCGGCGAGATCGGCGACAAGCGTTTCGACCGTACGCCGCGGGTGCGCGGCCCGGACGGCGTCGGCCACCGCGGACAGCCGGGTCGCGTCGCGGTCCACCAGCACGAGGTGGGAGCCCCGGGCGGCGAGGCCGTGCGCGAGCCCCTCACCGATCCCGCTGGCGGCTCCCGTGACGACCGCGGTGCGGCCGGCGAACACGTACGGCTTGAGGGTGCTCACGTCGTCTCCCGGGTCGTGGTGAAGGTCATCTCCCGCGTCACGTCCGCGCGCGGCGTCGTGATCAGGTCGAGCAGGTAGTTCTGGCGGACGGTCCACGGTGCCCGGTCGCCCTGGCGCGGGAACCGGTGCAGTGCCCGCTGAACGTAGCCGGACGTCAGATCGAGCAGCGGGCGGGTGCCCGCGGCGTGCTCGCGCGGTGTCGCCGTGGCCAGGCCGTGCCGGTCCATGTGGTCGAGCAGCCGGACCACGTACTTGTGCGACAGGTCGGCGCGCAGCGTCCAGGACGCGTTGACGTAGCCGATGCAGTAGGCGAAGTTCGGCACGCCGCTGAGCATGATCCCCCGGTAGGCGGCGGCCTTGCCGGGGTCGATCTCGCGGCCCCCGACGGTGAGCCGGACCCCGCCGATCGCCTGCAGTTCCAGCCCGGTCGCGCTGACCACGACGTCGGCCGGCAGCACCCGCCCGCCGGTCAGGCGCACACCCTCCGGCACGAACCGGTCGATGCGCGCGGTGACGACGTCCGCGGCGCCGCTACGGATCGCTTGGAACAGGTCGCCACGCGGAGCGACGCAGAGGCGCTGGTCCCACGGCTCGTACGCGGGGGTGAAGTGCTCGTCGACAAGCGCCGGATCCTTCAGGTGGTGCAGCGCCAGCCGGCGCAGGAAGCTTTTGACCCGGGCCGGGCGGCGCCGGGCGAGCTGGTAG
>CAKUMG010000665.1 GCA_934667465.1 uncultured Actinoplanes sp.
GCCCGGGCCACCCTCGACGCGGGGCTCGCGGGTGAAGACGTTGCCGGGGTGCGGGGCGATGCGGCGGCGGGAGAGGCCGAAGCGGCTCATCAGCGGGCCGACCAGGGCGTCGTAGACCGGGGGCATGAGGTTGTAGCCCAGGGTGACGATCTCGTTGGCGGGGCCGACCGATTTCGAGCGGCGGGGGCGGTCGGCGAGCTTCACGATCGCGTCGCCCATGCGCCCGGCGGTGTCCACGGGCGGCGGCGGGCGGCCGACGAAGCCCGCGTAGTTGCCGGAACTCGTGTAGATCGGGGTGTCGACGCTGCCCGGGACGAGCTGGCAGACGTGGATGTCCGGGGCGTCGCGCGTCTCCTGCTGCAGGGTGCGGGTCAGCGCGCGCAGGCCCCACTTGGCGGTCACATAGGAGCCCATGTACGGGACCGTGACGTGCCCGAGCAGTGAGCTGCTCAGCACCAGGGTGCCGCGTCCCTGCGTACGGAAGACCCGCAGTGCCGTTCGTGCGACGTTGGCCGCGCCGAGCAGGTCGGTCGTGATGACCCGGTCGAACACGTGCGGCGGGAGGTCCTCGAACCGGCCGTAGGCGACCACCGCGGCGGTGTCCGCCCACACGTCGATCCGGCCGAACTCGTCGAGCGCGGCCTCGGCCAGCTCCTCGACCTGATCGTGGTCGGTCACGTCGGTCGGCACCACCAGCGCGTTGCCCCCGCACTCGGCGGCGACGCGCTTGAGGTCGGCGAGCCCCCGCGCGGCCAGCACGACCTTGTCCCCGCGGGCCGCGAAGGCATGCGCCGCGGCCCGTCCGATCCCGCTCGAGCCCCCGGTCAGAACCACTACACGCGACGTCATGGCCGTCCGGATACCCGGGGAGGACGCCGCTGAACACGCCAACGCGAAACGCGAAAGCGGCAATGAGCCGGCAAACCCGGCTGAACCGGGAAAGCCGGGCCACGAAACGGGCCCCGACCGGGGACACTGACTCCCATGGAGCTGCCGATCAACCCGCCTGTCAAGCCGATGCTGGCCAAGCCGGTCGCCGAGATCCCGCCCGGACAGCTCTACGAGCCCAAGTGGGACGGCTTCCGTTCGATCATCTTCCGGGACGGCGCCGAGGTCGAGATCGGCAGCCGCAACGAGAAGCCGATGACGCGCTACTTCCCCGAGGTCGTCCGGGCGGTGCTCGACAACTTCCCCGAGCGGGCGGTGATCGACGGCGAGGTGATCGTGGCCGACACCGGGCGCAACACCCTCGATTTCGAGGCCCTGCAGCAGCGGATCCATCCCGCGGCGAGCCGGGTCAAGCTGCTGTCCGAGCAGACGCCGGCGGGCTTTGTCGCCTTCGACCTGCTGGCGCTGGGCGACGAGGATCTCACCACGCTGCCGTTCGCCGAGCGGCGGGCGCGGCTCGAGGAGTGCCTGGCCGCCGCGAAGCCGCCGGTCCATGTGACGCCCGCCACCGACGACCTCGACACGGCCCGGCGCTGGTTCGCCGAGTTCGAGGGCGCCGGCCTGGACGGCCTCATCGCCAAGGGCAAGGACCTGGGCTACGAGCCGGACAAGCGGGTCATGACTAAGATCAAACATAAGCGTACGGCCGACTGCGTGGTCGCCGGCTATCGGCTCCACAAGTCGGGCGACGACCGGATCGGATCACTGCTGCTCGGGCTCTACGACGAGCGGGACATGCTGGTCTCGGTCGGCGTGATCGGCTCGTTCCCGATGCAGGTGCGCGAGGAGCTCTTCGGCGAGCTGCAGCATCTGGTCACCTCGTTCGAGGGGCACCCGTGGGACTGGGCGGCGCACGAGTCGAGCGAGCGCACCCCGCGCAAGAGCGAGGTCAGCCGCTGGAACAACGGCAAGGACCTGTCGTTCACGCCGCTGCGCCCGGAGCGGGTCGTCGAGGTGCGCTACGACTACATGGAGGGTCTGCGGTTCCGGCACACCGCCCAGTTCGAGCGGTGGCGGCCCGACCGCGAGCCGCGCTCGTGCACCTACGAGCAGCTGGAACGGCCGGTCAGCTTCAACCTCGCGGACGTCCTCGCCAGCCGCGGGAACTGATTGTCAGACGGGGCGCGTAGCCTCGTTCGCGGACCTGCCGGACACGGAGAGAAAGGCCGCGCACTGTGCCGCGTACCCCCCGCTTGGTTCTTGCCGCCCTGGCCGCCGTCGTCGTGGCGACCGCGGGCTGCACGCTGCCGGTGTTCGCCCCGGAGGACGCCGACCGGGCCGCGCCCACGACCGGGGCGAGCTCGGCACCGCCCGCCGTGCCCGGCACGCAGGCGCAGTGGACCCCGTGCCCCGAGGTTCCCCGTGACCTGATCGGGCGCGGCGCCGACAACATGTCGTACGACTGCGCATCGGTGGCCGTCCCGCAGGACTGGAACAGCCCGCAGAGCGGCAAGACCTACGACGTGGCGATGATCCGCATCCGATCGAGCTCGCAGGGTGACCGGATCGGATCGCTGCTCATCAACCCCGGCGGGCCCGGTGGGTCCGGTGTCGACACCGCGGTCTACCTCTCCTACGGCGCGGCGCTCGGCGGCCTGCCCCAAGACGTGACCGACAGGTTCGACATCGTCGGCTTCGACCCTCGCGGCGTCAGCCGGTCCAGCCCGGTCAAGTGCATCAGCCCCGCCGACGAGGACGCCTCCTTCGCCGCGCCGCCCGACCCCGAGTCGGAGGCCGCGTTCCAGGAGGTCGTCGCGATCAACAAGCGGATCGCGGAGGGCTGCGCCCAGAAATACGGCGACCAGCTCGGCAACTTCAGCACCGAGCAGGCCGCGCGCGACATGGAGGCCGTCCGGACCGCGGTCGGCGACGCGAAGACGACCTACCTGGGCTTCTCCTACGGCACGCTGCTCGGCGCCACGTACGCGCAGCTCTATCCCGACAAGGTGCGCGCGCTGGTGCTCGACGGCGCCGTCGACCCGCAGCAGGACAGCATCGCCTCGTCCGAGACGCAGGCCAAGGGCTTCGAGCGGGCGTTCACCAACTTCACCACCTGGTGCAAGGCCACGCCCGACCGGTGCCCGATCGCCCCCGACGCGCGCGCGGCCGTGACCGAGGCGCTGGCCAAGGCGGAGGCGTCCCCGATCCGTGGTGCCGGCGGGCGCGAGGCAACCTCCGGCTGGGTGTTCCTGGCCGTGGTGTCGTCGCTCTACACGGAAACCGGCTGGCAACAGCTCGCCAAGGCGATCGGCGACCTGCAGGGCGGTGACCCGGAGGGCGTCTTCGACCTCGCCGACCAATACGCCGACCGGCGCCCCGACGGCACCTACTCCAACCTGTTCGACGCCAACTACGCCGTGAACTGCGCCGACACCGACAGTTCCCCCACCGTCGAGCGGATCCGCCAGCTGCAGGCGGAGTGGCGCACCAAATACCCGATGTTCGGCGCCTCGATGGCTGTCGGCCTGCTGCCCTGCGCCTTCTGGCAGGCCGAGCGCGATCCCTACCCCGTCGGGCCGGCCACCGGCTCCCCGCCGATCATGGTCGTCGGCACCACCGGCGACCCGGCGACGCCCTACGAAAACACGGCCAAGCTTGCCTCGATGCTCGGCACCGGTCGCGTCCTGACCTGGGAGGGCGAGGGCCACACCGCCTACCCGACCACGCCGTGCATCGCGACCGCGGTGAACCGCTACCTCATCGACCTGCGGCTCCCCCAGGAGGGCCTGCGCTGCCCGGCCCGCTGATGCCCCCGGGGCCGGGGGTGAAGCCGCCCGGGCGCCGGACGACGGGGTCGGGCTCGGGCGCGGGGAGGGTGATCCCGTCGCGCTCGGCGATGGCTTCGAGGAGCTGGCGGACGCGGCGGAGGTTGTTCTTGAGCTCTTCCTGCTCCTCGTGCCGGAACGCGTCCGTGTCCACGATGAGCTTGCTGGCGAAGTGCGCCGTGATCAGCGGGACCACGAGGAGCACCATCACCGAGATCAGCAGGGCCGCCATGCAGCGGGCCTGCCAGGTCTCCGGTGAGATGTCGCCGTAGCCGACCGTGGACGCGGTGACCACCGCCCACCAGACCGAGTCGCCGATCGTGGCGCCCGGTTCGAAGACGCGGTAGAGCACTCCGCAGACCGCGATCAGAATCAGGTAGGACAGGATCAGCGTCCGCGGCGAGTTGGCGAGCCAGACGAGCCCGCGGTAGATCGCCCGGAACGGCGCCAGCAGCATCCCCATGGAGTCATCGTGCAGGACGGCGGGGTGCCCGATCTCTCCTTCCGAACGGCGGACCGTGCCGCCGTACCGGTGATCTTTCCCCTCGGTCGACAGGTCAGGCCGGCAGGTGAGGGCCGGCAGGTGAGGGC
>CAKUMG010000666.1 GCA_934667465.1 uncultured Actinoplanes sp.
GTCACCACCCGCACCCCGTCACCCGCCGTCACCCGCACCTCCCGCGCAGCCGTCCGGGCGCTCACCCTATGCGATCAGCCCGCCCCCCACTGACACCCAGCCGACCCACCCACCGCCGCATGACCGTGCCCGGCACTCGCCCGCGCCGGACGTTGTCCCGTCGCCGGGCGGTGGCGCCGCATCGGACTCCGGCCCGCGCCGGGTGGTGGCCCCGCGCTCCGACTCCGTGCCGCGCGCTCCGGGCGCCGCGCCGGGCGGTGGCGCTCCTGCTTCGGGCCCCGCGCCGGGCTCTGGCCCCTGCGCGTGGAGCATCACCCACCCGCGGTGGCCGCTGGTGCCGGGCGGCGGCTCACGGCACCGAGCGTCGCTCGCGCGGGCTGGTCAGCGTCGGTCAGCGGCGCCCGGCGTCGGCTGGCGGCGATGGGCGCGGGCGTTATGGCTGCGGCGTGGTGAGCTCCTCGCGAGCGGGGCGGCTCGCGGGTGCGCCGAGGGAGGACGCGTTGTGCTGGCGGCGGCTTGCGGGCAGGTCGTCCTCGTGCGGAGGGGGCGCGGTTGCCCGAGTCGAACCCGGAGAGTCGGATCGCGGATCGCGGCCGTCCGAACCGGTCCCGTCTGCGGTGCTGGCGTTCGCAGTGTGACCGTCGGCGGTGCTTCCGTCAGCGGAGTGGCCGTCTGTGGCGCGCCCACCGGCGGTGTGCCCGTCCGTGGCGCTTCCGTCGGCGGTGTGAGCGTCGGTGGTGTGACCGTCGGTGGCCGGCGTGGGGTGGTCGGCGGGCGGGGTGGGCGCGAGGGCGATGAGGTCCGGGAAGGGGGGTGGGGTGCCGCCGAACTCCGGGCAGAACTGCTGGTGGCTGCACCAGCCGCAGAGGCGGCTCGGTTTGGGGCGGAAGTCGCGCTGTTGCTTGGCCGTCTCGATGGCGCGGGACAGGGCGAGCAGCGTGCGCTCGAAGCGCTCGAGCTCCTCCGCGTCGGGGCTGTAGTCGAGGACTTCCTGGTCCTTGAGGTAGAGCAGGCGCAGGACGCGGGGGACGACCCCGCGGGTGCGCCACAGGACCAGGGCGTAGAACTTGAGCTGGAACAGGGCCCGGCCCTCGAACGCCTCGCGCGGTGCGCCGCCCGTCTTGTAGTCGACCACGCGCAGGTCGCCGGCGGGGGAGACGTCGAGCCGGTCGATGTAGCCCCGGATCAGCAGGTCGTCGCCGACCAGGGTGGAGATCAGGCTCTCCCGCTCGGCCGGTTCGAGGCGGGTCGGGTCCTCCACCTCGAAGTAGCCGGCCAGCAGCTCGCCCGCGCTCTGCAAGAACCGTTCCAGCCGCGCAAGGTCGTCCGCCGCCACCGGCTCCGGCATCCCGGGCAGCGCCACAGCCCCGCCACCCGCAGCACCCTCTGCGCCGGTAGTCGTGCCGCCGCCACCGCTTGCAGCCCCGCCGCTCGCCGCAGCCCCGGTGCCGCCGATCGCGTCGCCGCCGCCCGCAGCCCCGCTGCCGTCCGCTTCCCCGGCCCCAGCGCCGTCCACTGCCGCGCCGGATCCATCGCTGCCCACTGCCGCGCCAGCACCAGACCCGGGCGAAGTGCCCAGCCCGGACGCGCCCGCAAGCGCAGCCCCCTCACCCGCGGAGGGCCCGGCGAGCGGCCGATCCACCACCGGCACCGGCACGCCCGACGCGTCGTCGAACAGCGCCGCCAGCTCCGGCTCCTGCGCCACCAGCCGCTCCCACTCCGGCTGCACCAGCGCCACCGCCGCCTCCGGCGTTCGCCCGGCCGCGGGCAGGTCGAAGAGGCGCTCGAGGACGGCGTGCACCAGCGTGCCGCGGACCTGGTCGCGGGACGGCTGCTCGGGGAGCCGGTCGATGGTGCGGAAGCGGAACAGCAGGGGGCAGGTCTTGAAGTCGGCCGCCCGCGACGGCGACAACGACGGGCCCCTGGTCGCGGGCAGCGGCGACCCGGCACCCGCAGCGGACCGGAAAGCCGCCGGCACGTCCGAAGCCGGCGCGCCCGGACCCGGAGCGGCCGCCGGAGCATCCAGAGACGGAAGGGAGGTCGTCATGAGCACAAGGCTAGGGGAGGGGTACGACACTTCCGGAAACGGCCGCAGCCCCCGCAGACGCGACAAGCCGCGCGGCAGGAGGAAAGACAGGCCGCAGCGCGCTCACAGCCACGGAACGTAGCATCGGCCCCGTGGAGGACACCCCCGCGGACAAGAGCACCACCAGGCGTACGGGCCGCCGGATCGGCCGCGTCCTCGGCGTGCCCGTCTTCGTCAGCCCGTCGATGGTGCTGCTCGCGGTGCTGGTCACGGTGGTGTACGGCGGATACGCGCAGGAGCAGCTCGCGATCGCGCCCCCGTGGGCGTACGGCGTCGGTCTGGGTTTCGTCGTCTGCCTGCTCGGCTCGGTGCTCCTGCACGAGCTGGGGCACGCGGTGACGGCGCGCCGCTACGGCATCGGTGTGCGGGGGATCACCCTCGAGCTGCTCGGCGGCTGGACCGAGATGGACCGCGACGCGCCGAACCCGCGGGTCGACGCGCTCGTGTCGCTGGCCGGCCCGGCGGTGTCGCTGGTGCTGGGGCTGCTGGCGACCGGGGCCGCGCTGGCGCTGCCGGACCGGACCGTGGCCGGGCAGATCGCGTTCCAGCTGGCCGCGAGCAACATCATCGTGGCGGTCTTCAACGTGCTGCCGGGGCTGCCGCTGGACGGCGGGCGGGCGCTGCGGGCCCTGTTCTGGGCGCTGACCCGCGACCGGAACAAGGCGACCGAGGCGGCGGCCTGGTCGGGGCGGGTGATCGCCGGCGCGACCGTGCTCGGCGCGGTCACGCTCTACCAGCTACGCGTCCTCACGCTGTTCGGGCTGATCTTCGTGGCGCTGGTGGCGCTGACGCTGTGGCAGGGTGCCGGGCAGTCGATCCGGCTCGCGCGGATGACGCGCCGCTTCCCGCTGGTGGACCTGGACACGCTGGCGCGCCCGCTGGTGAGCGTGCCGTCGGGGACGCCGCTGGCGGAGGCGCAGCGGCGCGCCGACGAGTCGCCGCTGGAGCGCAAGGCGCTCGCGGTGGCCGACGCGGCCGGGCGGGTGGTGGCGCTGGTCGATCCCGGGCGGGTCGCGGCCGTGCCGTCCGCGCGGCGGCCCTGGGTGGCGGTCGACACGGTCGCCGACGACCTCGCGCGGCTGCCGGCGCTGCCCCGCGGGCTGACCGGCGAGCAGGTGGTCCGGGCCGTCCAGGCCCACCCGGGTGCACAGTACGCGGTGACGGCAGGCGAGGATGTCGTCGGCGTGCTGCACGTCGCGGACCTGGCAGAGCTGCTGGAACCGCGCCGCGGTGCACGCCGAGTGCCCGCCAGGTGACCGAGTGAGGGATCAGTGACTGTTCAGGAGAACACCGTGCCGGACGAGACCGAGACAGTGCCCGCCCACCGCGGGCCGTTCCGGCCGGGCGACAGGGTGCAGCTCACCGACCCCAAGAACCGCATGCACACGATCGTGCTGGAGGAGGGCAAGGAGTTCCACACCCACCGCGGCGCGCTCAAGCACGACGCGCTGATCGGCCTGCCCGACGGCAGCGTGGTCGTCTCCACCGGCGGCACGGCCTACCTCGCGCTGCGCCCGCTGCTGTCGGATTATGTGCTGTCGATGCCGCGCGGCGCGCAGGTGATCTATCCGAAGGACGCGGCGCAGATCGTCGCCATGGGTGACGTCTTCCCCGGCGCGAAGGTGCTCGAGGCGGGTGCCGGGTCGGGCGCGCTGACCTGTTCCCTGCTGCGCGCGGTCGGCGAGACCGGAGAGGTCCACTCGTACGAGCTCCGGGAGGACTTCGCGGCGGTCGCGCGCAAGAACGTCGAGGCGTTCTTCGGCGGCCCGCACCCGGCCTGGCACCTGCACCACGGCGACGTCGCCGGCGCGTCGGAGACCGGTTTCGACCGGATCATCCTCGACATGCTGACCCCATGGGAGGCGCTCGACATGGTCGAGAAGGCGCTCATCCCCGGTGGTGTCTTCATCGGGTACGTCGCCACGACCCCGCAGCTGTCGGAGCTGGTCGAGGCGCTGCGGGAGCGCGGCGGCTGGACCGAGCCGCGCGCCTGGGAGTCGCTGATCCGCGACTGGCACGCCGAGGGCCTGGCCGTCCGCCCGGACCACCGCATGATCGCCCACACCGCGTTCCTGGTGTCGGCCCGCAAGCTCGCGCCCGGCGTCACCGCGCCGCCGCGCCGCCGCAAACCCAGCAAGGGCGCCGAGGCGTACGCGCTCCGTCGCGCAGCCCAGGCCGCGCTCGCCGCCGAGCGCGCCCAGTCCGAGCAGGGCAC
>CAKUMG010000667.1 GCA_934667465.1 uncultured Actinoplanes sp.
GCCCTGGCTCATCTCGCGGAACGTGGCCCGGGCGTCGCGGATGTTGCGCACCGCGACCGGGTTCAGCTGCACCTGGCCGTCCACGAACAGCTTCATGACCTCGGCGAACATGGCGCGGATCGCGTCCGGGCCGGCCTCGTACAGGTCGAAGGCGGTGTAGTCGACGCCGGGATGCTCGGCCGCGACCTGCCGCGCGTCGCGGATGTCGGTCTTGCCCATCTCGATGAACCGGCCGCCGCGGGGCAGCAGCCGCAGCGAGGCGTCGACGAAGTCGTGCGCCAGCGAGTTCAGCACGACGTCCAGCCCGCGGCCGCCGGTCGCGGCGGTGAACGTGTCCGCGAACCGCAGGTCGCGCGACGACGCCAGGTGCGCGTCGTCGATGCCCAGCCCGCGCAGGGTGGGCCACTTGCCCGGGCTGGCGGTGGCGTAGATCTCCGCGCCGACGGACTTGGCCAGCTGCACGGCGGCCATGCCGACACCGCCGGCACCGGCGTGGATGAGGATCCGCTGGCCCGCCTCCAGCCGGGTCACGTGGAAGAGCGCGTAGTAGGCGGTCAGGTAGGTGCTCGGCACCGACGCCGCCTCGGCGAAGCTCCACCCGTCGGGCACGGCGGTGAGCAGGCGGTGGTCCGCCACGGCCACCGGGCCGAACGCGCCGGGGAAGATGCCCAGCACCCGGTCGCCCGGGGCGAAGCCGGTCACGTCGGCGGCCACCTCCAGCACCTCGCCGGCGCCCTCGCTGCCGAGCCCGGTGTCGAAGGCGGTGCGCTCGATCAGGCCGAGCGCGATGGTGACGTCCCGGAAGTTGAGGCCGGCGGCCCGCACCGCGATCCGGACCTGGCCGCTGGCCAGGGGCGCGGTGACCTCGGGGCACGGCAGCCAGGTCAGGTTCTCCAACGTGCCCGCGGTGGACACGCCGAGCCGGTGCGGGCCCGCAGGCGCGGGTCCGAGCTGCTGGCCGGTGGGGACGACCGGCGCCATGCGGGGCACCAGGTACGCGCCGCCGCGTACGGCCAGTTGCTCGTCTCCGCTGGTCAGCACGGCCGGGAAGCAGTCCGCGGACGCCGCGTCGTCGTCGAGGTCCACGATCCGGAACCGGCCGGGGTGCTCGGTCTGCGCGGACCGGATCAGGCCCCACACCGACGCGCCGGGCAGGCTCTCGACGCCCGCGCCGGTGTCGACTGCCGACCGGGTGAGCACCACCAGGGTGGTGCCGGCCAGCCGCTCCTCGGCGAGGAACCGCTGGAGCACGCCGAGCACGTCCTTGACCGCGTCGCCCACCTGCGCCACCGGACCGGCGCCGCCGGCCGGGTCGTCCACGGTGAGGACCAGATGCCGGGGCACCTCGTCCTGCAGGACCGCGTCGATCCGGTCGGCCGGGCTGCCCGCGGTGCCCAGCACCGCCCAGCGTCCGCGGTAGGGCTCCGGCTCGCCGGGCGGCACCGCACGCCATTGCAGTTCGAACAGCGACTGCTCCGAGCCGCCGGGCACCGCGCGCACCTGCTCGGCGCTGACCCGCCGGAACGTCAGCGCCGCGACGCGGGCGATCCCGCGGCCGCGCTCGTCGGCGAGCCGCACCGAGAAGACACCCTCGCCCGCGGGCGTGACCCGGACCCGGACGGCCGGCCCGCAGGCGCCGAGCAGTTCCACCCCGGACCAGGCGAACGGCATCCAGCCCTGCTCGCCGCGGACCTCGATGGCGCCGCCGGCGACCAGCGCGTGCAGCACGGTGTCCAGCAGGGCCGGGTGCAGGCCGAAGCCGCCGCCGGACGAGGCCGTGGCGACCTCCGGCAGGGTGGCGCGGGCGACCAGGTCGTCGCCGTGCCGCCACACCTCGCTCAGCCCGCGGAACGCCGGGCCGTAGTCGAACCCGCCGTCAGCCAGCGAGTCGTACAGGCCGTCCAGGTCCAGGCGCCGGGCCCCGGCCGGCGGCCACTGCGCGTCGAGGTCCGTCGACGGGACCGAAGCGCTCGGTGCGAGGTGCCCGGTCGCGTGCCGGGTCCAGCCCGCCGGTGCCGCGGTGTCGTCGCCGGGACGCGAGTACACGCTCAGCGCGCGGTGCCCGGTCTCGTCGGGCGCACCGGCGACCAGCCGTACCTGCACGTCGCCGGTGTCCGGCAGGACCAGGGGAACCTCCAGCGAGAGCTCCTCCACCGCGGGGCAGCCGAGCCGGCCGCCGACCCACAGCGCCAGGTCCAGGTACGCCGTCGCGGGCACGACGACCCGGCCGTACACGGCGTGGTCGGCGAGCCATCCGTGGGTCCGCACGGACCACCGGTCGCTGAACATCACCTCGTCGCTGCCGGGGTGGTCGACCACCGCGCCGAGCAGCGGGTGCTCCGGCTCGGCCAGCCCGGCCGTGGCCACGTCGGCTGCTCCCGTGCCGGCCTGGAAGTCGAGCCAGTAGCGCTGGTGCTGGAACGCGTACGTCGGCAGGTCCACCGGCCGGCGCGGGCCGAGCAGCGCCGCCCAGTCGACGGCCGCGCCCCGCACGTGCAGCTGCGCCAGCGCGTCGGTCAGCGCCTCCGCCGCGCCGCGGCCCTTGCGCGCCGTGGACAGCACCAGCGCGCCGTCCGGGTCCGCGTCGGCGACGGCGTCCTTGGTGAGGCTCGCCAGCGTCCATCCGGGGCCGACCTCGAGGAAGACGTCCGCGCCGGCGGACCGGGCGGCCTGCAGCGCGGCGTGGAACCGGACGGGTTCGCGGACGTGGCCCACCCAGTACCCGGCTGAGGTCAGCTCGGCCAGGGTGGCCGGCCGGCCGAACCGGGTGGAGACGATCGGGATCGACATCGTGCCCGGGGTCAGGCCGTCGAGGGCGGCGGCGAACTCGTCCAGGATCGGGTCCATCAGCGGCGAGTGGAAAGCGTGGTCGACGTCGAGCAGCTTCGCCGACAGGCCGCCGGCGACGAGCCGGCGGGACAGCTCGTGCACCTCGTCGCGGGGGCCCGCGACCACCACCGAGTCCGGGCCGTTGACGGCTGCGACCCCGATGCGGTCGTGCCCGGCCAGCAGTTCGCCGATGCGGTCCTCGTCGGCGCGTACCGCCAGCATGGCGCCGCGCTCGCGGACCGTCTGCATGATCCGGCCGCGCGCCGCCACCAGCCGGACGGCGTCGTCCAGGCCGAGGACGCCGGACACGTGCGCGGCGGCGATCTCGCCGACCGAGTGGCCGATCAGGTGGTCCGGGCGCGGGCCGTACCGCGCGACCAGCCGGTACAGGCTGACCTGCAGCGCGAACAGGGCCGGCTGCGCGACGTCGGTGCGGCGGTGTTCCGCCGGCTCGTCGGCGAGCAGGATCGGCTTGAGGGCGAAGGGGAGGTACGCGTCGAAGGCGGCGCAGATCTCGTCCAGGTCCCGCGCGAACTCCGGGTACGCCGCGCACAGCGGCCCCGCCACGCCGGTCCACCGCGAGCCCTGGCCGGGGAACATGTAGACCACACCGCCGATCTCCCGGGCGGCCCCGGCGGTCTCCGCGCCGTCGGCCAGCGCGGTCAGCCCGGCGAGCAGCTCGTCGCGGTCCCGGCCGGTCACGACGGCACGGTGGTCGAACAGCGCGCGGGTCGACACCAGCGACGCACCCACCTCGGCCAGGTCGACCGGCCCGCCCGCGAACTCGGCCAGCCGCGCCGCCTGCGCCCGCAGCGCCGTAGCGGAGCACGCCGACAGCACCCACGGCACCACCCCGCCGGCCACCGGCGGTGCTTCGATGGAAGGCACCTCGGCGGGCGGTGCCTCCTCCACGATCACGTGCGCGTTCGTCCCGCTGGCCCCGAAGGCGGAGACTCCCGCGCGCCGCGGACGGCCCTCGGCCCCGGCCCACTCCCGGGCCTCGGTCAGCAACCGCACCTCACCCGCCGACCAGTCCACATGCGACGACGGCGCGTCCACGTGCAACGTCCGCGGCATGGCCCCGTGCCGCAACGCCATGATCATCTTGATGACGCCGGCGACGCCCGCGGCCGCCTGCGTGTGACCGATGTTCGACTTCAGCGAGCCCAGCCACACCGGATCGGCGGGCCCGCGGCCCTGCCCGTACGTCGCCAGCAACGCCTGCGCCTCGATCGGGTCACCCAGCCGCGTCCCGGTCCCGTGCCCCTCGACGACATCGACGTCGGCGGCACCCACACCGGCGTCGGCCAGCGCGGCCCGGATCACCCGCTGCTGGGCCGGCCCGTTCGGGGCGGTCAGGCCGTTGGACGCGCCGTCCTGGTTGATCGCCGAACCCTTGATCACCGCCCAGATCCGCCGGCCGTGCCGCCGCGCGTCCGACAGCCGCTCCAGGACCAGGACACCGGCGCC
>CAKUMG010000668.1 GCA_934667465.1 uncultured Actinoplanes sp.
CGAGGCCGCGACCGTCTTCACCGACACGTTCGAGTCGGGCGCCGCGAGCGGCTGGTCGAAGTCGGGCGGCACCTGGCCGGTCGTCGCGGACGGCTCGCAGACCCTGCGCCAGACGAACGCCACCAGCGAGAACGCCCGCAACTTCGCCGGCGACACGTCCTGGACCGACTACACCGTCTCGGCCCGGGTGAAGCCGCTGAGCCTGGGCTCGGGCGGTTACGCCGGGCTGCTCGCGCGGGCGGCCGGCGCGACCACGTTCTACCGGCTGGCCCTGCTGCCGGGCCAGGTGCAACTGCAGGCCGTCAACAGCGGCAGCGTCACCGTGCTCGGTTCCGCGTCGCGGACGGTCAACACCGGCACCTGGTACGCGCTCAGCGTGACCGTGAGCGGCACCACGATCAGTGGCAGCGTCGACGGGGTGACCGTGGGCAGCGCCACCAGCACGGTCTCCGCCCGCGGGCGGATCGGCCTGCAGACCGGCACCGCCTCGGCCGGTTTCGACGACGTGACCGTCTCCACGGGCGGCGGCTCGACCCCCAGCCCCTCGCAGCCGTCCCCGTCGCAGCCCAGCCCGTCGCAGCCCGGCCCGTCGCAGCCCGGCCCGTCGCAACCGAGCCCGTCGCAGCCGCCGCCTTCGAGCAGCACGACTCTGTACGCCGCTCCGGGCGGCACCGACAGCGCCGCGGGAACCCTGGCAGCCCCGACCACCCTGACCTCGGCGCTGACCCGGGTCGCCGCGGGCGGCACCATTTACCTGCGCGGCGGCACCTACAACCAGGCACAGACCGTGACGATCGCCCCCGCCAACAGCGGGACCTCCGCCGCCCGCAAGACGCTCACCGCGTACCCCGGTGAAGTGCCCGTCCTTGATTTCTCCGCACAGAGCGAGGACCCGGCGAACCGCGGTCTCGCCCTGAACGGCAGCTGGTGGCACGTGCGCGGGCTCGTGGTGCAGCGCGCCGGCGACAACGGCATCTTCGTCGGCGGCAGCAACAACATCATCGAGCGGACCGTGACGCGGTTCAACCGCGACAGCGGGCTGCAGCTCTCCCGCATCGTCTCGGACACGCCGCGTGACCAGTGGCCCGCGAACAATCTGGTGCTGAGCGCCGAGTCGCACGACAACGCCGACTCCGACGGGGAGGACGCGGACGGGTTCGCCGCCAAGCTGACCGTCGGCTCGGGCAACGTCTTCCGGTACGCGGTGTCGCACCACAACATCGACGACGGCTGGGATCTCTACACCAAGTCGGACACCGGCGCGATCGGCGCGGTGACCGTCGAGGACTCGCTCGCCTACAGCAACGGCACGCTGAGCAACGGGACCCAGAACGGCAACGGCGACCGCAACGGCTACAAGCTCGGCGGCGAGGACATCGCGGTCAACCACGTGATCCGGCGCAACATCGCGTACGGCAACGGCAAGCACGGCTTCACGTACAACCGCAACAACGGCTCGATGACGGTCAGCAACAACCTCTCTGTCAACAACACCGAGCGCAACTACACGTTCGAGGCGGGCTCGTCGGTCTTCCGGAACAACA
Source organism: uncultured Actinoplanes sp. (assembly GCA_934667465.1). Taxonomy (GTDB): domain Bacteria; phylum Actinomycetota; class Actinomycetes; order Mycobacteriales; family Micromonosporaceae; genus Actinoplanes. The sequence continues at coordinate 1,545 of CAKUMG010000668.1, forward strand.
CGTCGTGCCGCAGCGGCAGCGGCACCAACGACAAGATCGTCGGGAACACGGACAGCTCCAACCAGTGGTGGACCGGCAGCAACGGCTCGCGCTGCTCGGCGTACACCGGCGCTCTGTCCTGGTCCTTCACCTCCGACGGCAGGCTCGTCGTGACCATCGGCGGGCGGGTCGTCACGCTCTGACCCGCACCTTCACCCGGGCCCGGGGCGCCGCGCAGGCGTCCCGGGCCGCTCGCCGTCCGCACCGCCGTCTCGCACGGCCGTTCCGCACGGCCGTTCCGCACGGCCGTCTCGCACGGGCTGTCCCGCGCGGCCGAGTCGTTCGGTTCGGGAGAGCCGCGCTCAGATCAGCGAAAGCCCCTCGATCGCCGCCAGCCGGGACGGTTCCGCCGCGGCGGATTCCGTCCGCCCGCGTACCGTGACCAGCACGCTGCTCCACCCCGCCTCGGTCAGCAGCGTCGTCCGCGCCTGCATGACCTGGTCTTCCACGGCTTCCGCGCAACTGATCGCATAACCGACCCCCACCGGCGGCGACGGCATCTCCTCGGTGCACCCCGCCGCCTGCTGCTTCACCTGCTCGAGCAGCCCCTCGGACGTGTCCACCCCGAACCGCAGCCGGTAGAGCGTCACCCGCACCTCCGCGACCGGCGCGTCGGCCTCGAGCACGCACTCCCGCGCCCCGGGCTGCGACTCCGCACCCGGCACGGCCTCGCCGCGCGCCCGCAGCGGCAGCTCGGTGACCTTCCCGACCGCGGCCGCGACCTCGGCACACGTCTTGCCGGGCGGCATCACCGGCGTCTCCGCCCCGGCCGGCGACGGCACCACTGACGGGTTCGGCGCCGCCTCCTCAGTGGACGTACACGCGCTCATGGCCAGCAGCGCCACACCCACGCCGACCCGTTTCACCACGACGCCTCCCGGCAACTCGACGGAACCCCGACCGTAGCGAACCGCCCGGCGCCCCCGCGGTCAGGCCGCCGCAACGGGGAGGGCGGACCGGGCGGCCCGCCGGAAGTTCCCGATCAGCGGGTTCGGGTCGCCGGTGCGGCTGGCCACGACGACCCTGCTGGCGGGCGCCCCCTCGATCGGCACGGTGACCAGGCCGGGCCGCAGCGAGCTGCGGCGGTCGCCGACCGGCAGCACCGCGATCGCCCGCCCGTCCGCGACCAGCTCGAGCTTGTCCTCGTAGCGTTCGATCACCGGAACGCCGGCGCCGAGAAGCCGATACGCGGTCCACCCGCCGGCCCCGGACGCGCAGGGGGCCTCCTCCTCGCCGGCCAGGTCCTCCGGCGTCACCGACGCGCGGCCCGCCAGCCGGTGACCGGCGGGGACCACGAGCATCCGCGCCTCCTCGTACAGCGGGGTGGTGCGGACCTCGCCGGCGTCGAGCGGCAGCGGGGCCCGCCCGACCACGACGTCGACCCGCCCGTCGGCCAGCGCGCCGACGTCGCGGCAGCTCAGGTGCCGGGTGGTGATCTCGGCGCCCGGGTGGCGGTCGCGCAGCTCACGGACGGCGGGCGTGACCACCAGGTCCTCGACGTAGCCGATCGTGACCCGCCCGGTGCCGGCCAGCTCGCGCACGGTCAGTTCCGCCTCGCGGGCGGCCCGCAGCAGCGCGCGGGCGTGGGGAAGGAACGCCTGGCCGGCGGGGGTGAGCGTGCTGCCCTGCGGCGTACGGTCCAGCAGGCGCGCGCCGAGCCGCTTCTCGAGCCGCTGGATCTGGCGGCTCAGCGACGGCTGGGCGAGGTGCAGCTCGGCGGCGGCCCGGGCGAAGGTGCGGTGCTCCGCCACGGCCGTGAAGTAGCGCACGAGCCGCAGCTCCAGATCCTGTCCGAGATCGTTCACACGCCCGAGCGTACGCATCATGCGGTTTCGGTATGCCGGGGTTGCCCTCCAGGTCTTGGACGCCCGGCCGGCGCGGGGCTTTGACTGGGGAGGCACAAGTTCCCCCGAGAAGGCGACAGACGCGATGAAGGCGATCCAGTTCCACGAGCCCGGCGGCCCCGGAGTCCTGAAGTACGAGGAGGTGCCGCTCCCCGCGATCGGCCCGGGCGAGGTGCTCGTCCGCGTGCACGCCGCCGGCATCAACCCGCCGGACTGGTACCTGCGGGAGGGGCTGACGGTCATGCCGCCCGAGCTGCGGCCGCCGCTGGACTACCCGATGATCCCCGGAACGGACATGTCCGGCGTGATCGAGGCGGTCGCCCCGGACGTGCGGGGCCTGGCCGCCGGCGACGAGGTGTTCGGGATGCTGCGCTTCCCGGGCTTCGACGGCCGGACGTACGCCGAGCATGTGGCCGCTCCGGCCGCGGACCTGGCCCGCAAGTCCGCCGCCCTCGACCGCGTGCAGGCGGCCGGCGTCCCGATGGCGGCCCTCACGGCCTGGCAGTACCTGGTCGAGCTCGGTCACGACGTGCCGTCCCCGTTCACCGGCCGGGTGCACCGCCCGGTGCCGCTCACCCCGGGGATGACGGTCCTGGTCAACGGCGCCGCGGGCGGTGTGGGCCACTTCGCGGTGCAGGTGGCCAAGCTCCGGGGCGCCCGCGTGATCGCGGTCGCGTCGGGCCGCCACGAGAAGTTCCTCCGCGACCTCGGCGCCGACGAGTTCATCGACTACACCACGACCCGCGCCGCCGACGTGGTCACCGGCGTCGACGTGGTGATCGACGCGGTCGGCGGTCCGGGCAGCGCGGCCTTCCTGCGCGTCCTGAAGCGCGGCGGCACGATGCTGCCGGTGTTCTTCGCCTC
>CAKUMG010000669.1 GCA_934667465.1 uncultured Actinoplanes sp.
GTCTTGACCCGGCCGTCGAGGGTCTCCGGGAAGCCGGTCAGCTGCTCGACCTTGGTCACCGGCACGCCGGCGCCCTCGATCGTCGACGCCGTCGAGCCGGTGGAGACGATCTGCACCCCGGCCGCGTGCAACGCCTGGGCGAGCTCGACGAGGCCCGTCTTGTCGTACACGCTGAGCAGCGCCCGCTTGATCGGGCGGCGGCCCTCGTCCGTGCTCATGGAATGGAAACCTTCCTGTCCGTGATGGTCCAGCCTTCGCGGACCAACCGGCCCACGAACTCGACGAGCTGTGCGCGCTCGGCTTCCTTGATCCGCTCGGTCAGCGTCTCCTCCGTGTCACCGTCGAGCACGGGGACGCTGACCTGGGCGATGATCGGGCCGGTGTCGACGCCCGCATCGACGAAGAACAGCGTCGCGCCGGCGAGCTTCACGCCGTAGGCGAGCGCGTCGCGCGGGCCGTGCATGCCGGGGAAAGCGGGCAGCAGCGCGTTGTGGGTGTTGATGTAGCGGTCGCCGAACGCCGCCAGGAAGCGGGCGCCGACGAGCTTGAGGAAGCCGGCCGAGATGACCAGGTCCGGCTCGTGCTCGGCGACGTGGGCGGTCAGGGCGGCATCCCAGTCGTCGCGGGATCCGTAGGCCTTGACGGAGTCGACGAAGGTCGGCACGCCTGCGGCGGCGGCACGGTCGAGTCCTGCGATGCCGTCCCGGTCAGCTCCCACGGCGACGACCTTCGCGCCGTACGCGGGGTCCGCGGCGGCATCGAGGAGGGCCTGCAGGTTGCTGCCGGAGCCGGAGACGAGGACGACCAGGCGGGCGGGCGCGGGGTCTGTCACCCGAGCACCCTATCCCCGGACGCCCGCTCCCCCACATCCAGGTGACGCGGCCCACGGGCGGCGGCGGGCGCCAGAGCCGGGCGGGTGGACATGTCCGGCCTGTTCACGGGCTGCGGGGACACCCAAGATCGCTTAAGCTGCGGTCCGCTCGTGCAACTGTCCGTACGGAGACGACCACAGTTTCCGCGACGGCCTCACCCGGAGGACTGACCTGTGACGCCACCCCCCTACGGCCCGCCGCCCGGATACGGTCCGCCCGGCGGTGCCGCGCCGAACAACACGCTCGGCCTCGTCGGCATGATCCTGGGCATCGTCTCGATCCCGCTGGTCTGCTGCCCCTACCTGGGCATCCCGGTCGGCATCGCCGGCGCCGTGCTCGGCCACCTGGGCAAGGGCAAGGCCGCCCAGGGCCTGGCGAACAACCGCGGTCAGGCGCAGGCCGGCTTCATCTGCGGCATCATCGGCGCGGTGCTCGGCGTCGTGCTGCTGATCCTGTCGTTCTCCGTGAACGCGCTGGACCTCACCACCTACTACGACGTCAACAACTGACGCGTACGGGACGCCGGCCGGAACCCCGGCCGGCGGTCCCGCCCCATGCTGTTGGTGAACGCGCGGCCCGCGGCGGCGGTTCCGCCCGGAACCCCGGCGGCGGTTCCGCCCGGCGCTGTTCGCGGCGGTCCCGGCCGGCGCTGTTCGCGGCGGCGCCGGCCGGCGCTATTTGTGGAACGCGCGCCCCGCGGCGGCGCCGATGCAGGAGCAGACGCCGACGACCATCGCGGCAACCAGCGCCACCTGCCACGGCACCGGCCCGATCTGGGACATCCGGCCGTCGCCCAGCGACCCGCCGGACAGCCACGCCAGCGCGCCGAACAGCACCCCGGCGATCGGACCCGCCAGCACCGCCGACCCGAGCACCAGCGTCCACGCGGGCTCCAGCGGCAGCTTGTCGCCCGCCCGCTCCGGGTGGCGCCCGTCGACGAGGTGGCTGTCCACGACGTGGTGCACGCCCATCAGCCGCCGGGTCAGCAGCCAGCCCGCCGCCATCGCGGCCAGCACCGGGATCGCCAGCAGCAGCGCGCCGCTCGCGCCCATCGGGCCGTTCGGCAGGCCCGCCAGCAGGGGCAGCGCCGGCAGCGGGCCGACCGAGAGCTCGGTCAGCCGCACCGAAGACTCGGCGCCGAGCACGAAGCCGGGGCCCAGCAGATAGGCGGAGGCCCACACCACGGCGTTGGCGCCGTACGCGAGGCTCAGCAGCGTGATGCCCAGCTCACCGGCGAACCCGGTCCGGTAGTTGACGATCATGTCCGCCGCCTGGCCGCCGCCGAGGGCGACCGACAGCCCCGCGAAGACCGCGCCGCCCGCGAGGACGAACAGCGTCGCCACCACGCCCGTCCGCAGCCCGTGCCGCAGCGGCTGCGGCACCCGGCGCGCGATCACGACCAGCGCGTCCGTGCCGCGCAGCGCCCCGATCAGCGAGAACAACAGGCCCGCCAGGAACAGGTTGACCGCCGCGCGGACCGGCCAGACGTCGGTGCCGCGCCCGTCGACCACGACCGCCGCGAGCAGTCCCAGCACGCCGTACCAGAAGCCGACCGCACCGGCCACGGCGAGCGCTCTGCCGGGCGATCCGCTGCGCCGGGCCCCGACGGCCCGGGTCACGTGCAGACCGGCCCGGTTGAGCCGCCAGCCGGCCAGCAGGGTCAGCAGGAGCGGGGCGAGGGCCAGGGGCCCGATCGACGTGCCGACGGGGACACCGTGGCCCAGCAGCCAGCCCGCGAGGCCGGCGTGCAACGCGCCGCCGAGGCCGCCCTGGCCCTCGAGCGTGCGGGCCATCCCGATGACGGCGGCGACCGGCACGTACGAGAGGAAGGCCGCCCACAGCGTCGCGAACCCGGCCGCGACGAGCAGCGGCGCGCGGCGGCGGGAATCGGCGGCGGTGCGCTGGCGGGGCACATGGACGGTCTCGCGCCCGGCCACGTCGACCCGCTCGGTCGGCCGGTCGCCCGTCCGCACCCGCACGGTCTCGTGACCGCCCTGCGCCTGGTCCGGCGGCGCCTGGCCCGCGACTGACGTCGAACGGCCGCCGGGCTGCGGCGCCGGACCATCGGCGGGCAGCCAGTCGTCGCCGGCGCGGGCGTCGCTGGTGCGAGCGTCGCTAGTGCTGGCGTCGCTAGTGCGGGCGTCGCCGGTGCGGGCGTCGCCGGTGCGGGAGGAACGGTCGACGGCGGAACGGTCGACGGTCACCGAGAGGGTGTCGCGGACCAGGTCGAAGTCCTCGTCCGACGGGTCGTAGCCCCAGCCGCTCTCCTTCGAGGGCCGGCGGGGCTCCTCGCGCGGGGGCGGCGTGGCGGCAGCATCGTCCGCGGCCTCGGGGGGATCGAGTGGACGCCCCGGGCCGGCGGATCGACCGTCGGGACGGTCGGGTGTGATCGGCATCGCCACCTACTTTTCCACGCCGGACGGCCCGCGGCGACGTGGAAAGCGCGGCGCGCCGCCGGTGAGCTGCTCCGCGGGTCCGCCGGAGGGGCTTTTTGTGCGCCTGCTCACCGCCGGGCCTCGCGGCAGCGGGCGCGCGCTGCCGCGTACCGAGGCCAGGCAGTTGATCGAAAGCCCCGGCAACGCCGGAGGCGCGCCGCCTCGCGGACCTGAGGGGTCCGTGACGCGGCGCGCCTGGCGGGCGGAGCCGGATCAGCTCATGACCTCGCGCATGAGCCGGGCGGTCTCGCTCGGGGTCTTGCCGACCTTGACGCCGGCGGCCTCGAGGGCCTCCTTCTTGGCGTCCGCGGTGCCGGCCGAGCCGGAGATGATGGCGCCGGCGTGGCCCATCGTCTTGCCGGGCGGGGCGGTGAAGCCGGCGATGTAGCCGACCACCGGCTTCGTCACGTACTCCTTGATGAAGTCGGCCGCGCGCTCCTCGGCGTCGCCGCCGATCTCGCCGATCATGACGATGGCGTCGGTCTCCGGGTCGTCCTGGAACGCCCGCAGCGCGTCGATGTGGGTGGTGCCGATGATCGGGTCACCGCCGATGCCGACGCAGGTGGAGAAGCCGAAGTCACGGAGCTCGTACATCAGCTGGTAGGTCAGCGTGCCGCTCTTGCTGACCAGGCCGATGCGGCCGGCCGGGGTGATGTCGGCGGGGATGATGCCCGCGTTCGAGGCGCCCGGCGAGGCGATGCCCGGGCAGTTCGGGCCGATGATGCGGGTCTTCTCGCCCTGCGCGAGGTTGTGGGCCCAGAACGCCGCCGAGTCCTGCACCGGGACACCCTCGGTGATGACCACGGCCAGCGGGATCTCCGCGTCGATCGCCTCGAGCACGGCGGCCTTGGTGAAGGCCGGCGGCACGAAGATGACCGACACGTCGGCGCCGGTCTCCTTCATCGCCTCGGCCACACTCGCGAAGACCGGGAGCGACGTGCCGTCGAAGTCCACCGACGTGCCCGCCTTGCGCGGGTTGACGC
>CAKUMG010000670.1 GCA_934667465.1 uncultured Actinoplanes sp.
GCGCCGAGCGCTGGAAGACCGTGAGCGCCGCGGTCCGGGGGGCGATGGCCGGCACGAACTGGATCGCGCTGGCGCCCGTACCGATGACGCCGACCGTGCGGTCGCGCACGCGCAGGCCGGGGTCCCAGCGCGCGGTGTGCAGCGCCGGCCCGGCGAACGTCCCGGCGCCGGGCAGTTCCGGCACGGCGGGCCGGGACAGCTGCCCCACCGCCGGGACCAGCACGTCGGCGACGATCTCGGCGCCGCCGGTGGTCCGCACGCGCCAGTGGCGTCCCTCCTCGTTCCAGATCGCGGACTCCACCTCGGTGTCCGGCCGGACCAGGCCGGCCAGGCCGAGCTCGGCGGCGCAGCGCCGCAGGTAGGCCAGGATCTCGCGCTGCGGCGGGTAGCGGCGGGTCCAGTGCGGGTTCGGGGCGAACGAGTACGAGTAGAGCGGCGCGGGGACGTCGCAGGCGCAGCCCGGGTACGTGTTGTCGCGCCACACTCCCCCGATGCCGGGCCCCTTCTCCAGGATCACGACGTCGCGGTGCCCGGCGGCGGTCAGGGCGGCGGCGGCCGCGATCCCGCCGAACCCGGCTCCGATGATCGCGACGCGGGGCATGTCAGGCGCCGGCTCGGGAAGCGCTGTCCGCGCCGTAAAGCGCTTCCACATGCTTGGCGTACGCGCGCAGCGCCGGCCGCCGCCGCACCTTGAGCGTCGGTGTCACCAGCTCGCCGCCGGGCGGCCAGGGCTCGGCGATGATCTCGTACGCGCGGATCTGCTCGGCCTTCGACAGGCGCGCGTTGGCCGCGTCGATCCCGGCGGAAACCGCTTCCCGGAGCTGGGCCGGGTCCTTCCCGGCGGCCGCCTCCGGGTCGAGGACGAGCAGGGCCACCAGGTACGGGCGTCCGTCACCGGCCACGACGGCGTGCGCGACGACGGGGCAGTGAGTCCGCACCGCGAGTTCGACCTGCGCGGGCGCCACGTTCTCGCCCCCGGCGGTGACGATCAGCTCCTTCTTGCGGTCGACGATGCTCAGGTAGCCGTCGGCGTCCACCGTGGCCAGGTCGCCGGTGTGCAGCCACCCGTCGGCGTCGAGGACGGCGCGCGTCTCGTTGGGCCGGTCCCGGTAGCCGCGCATCACGATCGGCCCGCGGACGAGCAGCTCCCCGTCCGCGGCGAGGCGCGTCTCGACGCCGGGCAGCGGGACGCCGACGGTGCCCGGGCGCACGGCGCCGGGCGGGTTGAGGGTGGCGAGGCCCGACAGTTCGGACATGCCCCAGCCCTCGGTGAGCGGAAGACCCCGATCGATCAAGTACGCGACCAGGGCGGGCGGGGCGGGAGCGGCCGACGTGATGGCGAGGCGCACCTGATCGAGGCCGAGCTGGGCCCTCGCCGCGGCGGGGTCCTCGACGGCCGCGGAGACCCGGCGGAGGCCGGCGGCGATGCGGTGCCAGACCTGCGGGACCGCGCCGAACAGGGTCGGGCGGACGTCGAGCAGGGCCGGGACGATCTCCCGCGGGTCGGCGAGGGTGGTCATCTCCGTGCCGCACCAGCTGTGCAGGTAGAGGCTGGCCCATCGGTCGGCGATGTGCGCCGAGGGCAGGAACGAGATCAGCCGGTCCCCGCTGTGCATGCCCAGGGCGGCGGCGCTGGTGGCGCACATCGCGGTCATGTTCGCGTGGGTGATCTCCACGCCCTTGGGCTCGCCCGTGGTGCCGGAGGTGTAGACGAGCGTCAGGACGTCGCCGGGCCGGACGGCGGCGGCAGCGGTGGCCAGGTCGAACGCGGGGTCGCCCGCGGCGGCCACCTCGTCGAGGGTGATCCCGTCGGCGGCGCCCTGCCCGTCCACCACGATCAGGTGCTCGAGCCGGCGCCCGTGCAGCAGCGGGGCGAGGCGGCGCTCGGTCACGGCGAACCGCGCCCCGGACGCCGTGAGCAGGTGGCCGATCTGGTCGGGCGCGGCGCTGTAGTAGCAGGAGAACGGCACCGCCCCGAGATGCTGGACGGCGGTGTCGACGAGCTGGAACTCGGGGCGGTTGGTGAGCAGCAGCGCCACGGTGTCCCGGGGGCCTACCCCGAGCGCGGCGAGCCCGGCGGCGATGTCGCGGACCCGGGCGGCGTACCCGTCCCAGGTGATCGTCGTGCCGCCGCCCACGGTCCGCAGGGCGATGGAGTCCGGGATCCGGGCCACGGTGGCCTGGAACGCGGCGCACATGGTGGAGGGGGCGGGAGCGGTGGCATCAGTGCCACCCTGGGTGGCCGTCATGCAGCCGAACGTTAGCAATCTGTTGGCAGGTTGCCAATAGCCTCCGGCACAACGTCCTCCACGATCGCCATCAATGTCGTCACGAGCAGCACCTGAACCTGCCCGCGCGTCAGCACCCCCCGCCGCAGCCACTCCCCCGCCGTGGCCCGCGCCAGCGCCACGTACGCCCGGAAGATCCCCCGCAACTCCTCCCGGTGCCCCACCTCCCCGCCCACCGGCCGACCGGCCACCCTGGCCTCCACCGTCCCGGCCCCGGCCGCCCGGTCCCCCACCGCACCGATCCCAACCGCGCCGGAGCCGCCCCGAGCTCCCGCCGGGCCCTTCCCGAGCCTGGCCTCGCCCCGAGCTCCCGCCGGGCCCTCCCCGAGCCCGGCCCCGCCCCGAGCCCCCGACATGCCGGAGCCGTCCGCGAGCCCCACTGCGATCAGCACACTGTCCGCGGCAATGTCCTCGGCCTCGGCCAGCACCCGCTCCACATCGGCGTCCCGCCCCGGCCCGGCCGCGCTGATCGCCGCGAGCCAGGACGTGCTGTGCCGGCTGACCACGTCCAGGAACCAGGACACGCTCGCCTCCACCCGGGTCCGCAGATCCCCCTCGGGCAGCGCCTCGACGGCGACCTCCGGGATCGTGACCATCACCCGGATGACCTCGAGGTAGAGGTCCTTCTTGGTCCCGAAGTAGTGGTTGATCAACCCCCGGGCGACACCGGCCTCGCGCGCGATGTCGGTGGTGGAGACCTCGGCGTAGGGCCGCTCCCCGAAACACCGCACGGCACAGCTGAGAATCTGCCCCCGCCGCACGTCCGGCTCCAGCCGCCTGCGCCCACCCACTGCCCCCACACTCACGCGCCGAGGCTATCGCCCGCCCCCGCATCCCGCCCGGCGACGAACGGTCACAGGGTCAGCACGTACCAGGTGCGGTCATTCCCGAACCGCACCCACATGCGGTCGTCGCGGGCGACGATCCCGCTCGCCCACGTCTCCGGGCGCAGACCCGACGGCAGCACCAGCGGCACCGTCGAGACGGCCTCGATCCCGTCGCCCGTCCGCGCGTACGTGACCCCGTAACGCCCGGCATCCGGCGCCCCGTGCCCCTGCCCGGTGACGAACGCGACCCGGTCACCGGCGACGAGGATCCCCGATGCGCCCCGGACCGGCGCGGAGAGAACCCGGAGCAGCCCCGCCCGATCGATCTCGACGAGCGGGAAGTCCGGATAGGGGTACGCCCACGTACGGTCCCGGCCGACGTTCAGCGCGTAACAGTCGATCCAGTCCACGGTGTCGCCCCGGTCCCGCTTGGGCCACCGGGCGACATCCCCGTCCGCGGTCCACCGGATCAGCCCCGGCAGGATGTCGCTGCCCCGGCGCAGCGGCCCGGCCCGGCGCTTACGAGCCCCCTTACGGCGGAACGCCCAGGCGGGCCGGTCCGGCAACGGGGCGTACAGGGAGGCTTGGTCGAAGTAACTGATCCAGAGGTCGCCGTCCCGGCCGGTCATCAGCTGCTCGATGCCGTCACCGACGTGGAACGCGCGCACGATGGCGCCCCCGGCGTCGACGACGAGAGCGTTCCGCGGGATCTGCGCCCGGATCGCGGCACCGGTGACGCCCGTCAGCGCGGGTGGCACCCGGCACCGGGCGCCCGCCAGCACGAAGCCGTTCCCGAGCACGTCGATTTTGGGGCCGTGCAGGTCCAGCTCCGGCAGGACGACCTCGGTGACCTCGGCGCCGTCCACGACGAGCGCGGTCGCGGCGTACGGCTTCCGTGGTGGCCGTCGCCCGTTGCAGACCACCCCGGGGGCGACGAGCAGCGCCACGATCCGGCCCTCGGCGTCCATGGTGGAGGCCGCCACCTGCAAACCCGAGTAGCGCTCCGGAAGGGCTCCCCAGACACGCAGCCGCGCGTAGGCCGCGGTCATCGGGCGGGGATGAGGTCCGTTCCGTCATTCATGCCGCCGACCCTGCCCGCCGCGGCCCACGAAAGCAACTCGGGGCAGCGCGTCAGAGGCGGAGGGCGGTCAGAGGCGGAGGGCGGTCAGAGG
>CAKUMG010000671.1 GCA_934667465.1 uncultured Actinoplanes sp.
CCCTGGTCCTGGGCAGCCCCGACGACCGCATCGTCACCCGCCGCTCCCTGGACGCGACAGCGGCCCGCTACGGCGGCGCGCCGCTGCTCTTCCCCGGCATGGGCCACGACCTGATGCTCGAACCCGGCTGGCAGGAGCCGATCGACGCGATCCTCGACTGGCTCGCCAAGGAGCTGCCGTCCTGATCTTGATCCTGGCTACAATCCGGTGAATGAACCGTGATGCCGTCGAGGCGCTCCGGGCGGATCCCTCAGCCGCCGCCATCCACCGGTCGCTGCGGTTCTACTACGGGAACGCCGCCCAGGACGCCGCGATGGACGCCCTCTACGCGGCGTTCGCCGGGCCGGGCGACCTCGTCTTCGACATCGGCTCGCATGTCGGCGACCGGATCGGCAGCTTCCGCCGGCTCGGCGCCCGGGTCGTCGCGGTGGAGCCGCAGCCGCTCTGCCTGCGCGCCATCCGGGAGATCTACGCCGGCGACGAGGACGTGATCCCGGTGGCGGCGGTGTGCGGGCCGTCCCACGGGAACGTGCCGTTCTATGTGAACTCGGCGAACCCGACCGTCTCCACGGCGTCGGCCGACTTCGTCCGGGCCGCCGACGGGGCGCCGGGGTGGCAGGGGCAGGTGTGGGACGAGCAGATCGAGGTGCCGTCCCGGTCCCTCGACGAGCTCATCGAGACCTACGGCGTGCCCGCGTTCACCAAGATCGACGTCGAGGGTTTCGAGTCCTCGGTCCTGTCCGGCCTGAGCCGCGCGCTGCCGGCGTTGTCGTTCGAGTTCACGACGATCGAGCGCGAGGTGGCGCTGCGCTGTCTCGAGCAGGTGGCGGCGCTGGGGTTCACGTCCTTCAACGTGTCGATGGGCGAGTCGATGACGATGGAGTTCGGCGGGTGGGTGACGCGGGACGCGATGGCCGGGCACCTGGTGGGGCTGCCGCACGAGGCGAACGCGGGCGACATCTACTGCCTGCCGGGTCGCTGACGGCGGCGGCCGCTTTGTGAGGCGGCGGGCCGGCGCCGGGTGAATCAGGTGGTGGCGGGGACCGGCTCGGCGGTGAGCGGCATACCGGCGGCGGTGCGCGGCCGGCTGGCGGCGGCGGGGAGCGGCCGGTCGGTGGCGAGCGGCACGGCGGTGGCGAGCGGCACGGCGGTGGCGGCGGCGAGCGCCAACACCGGCGTACGGACGGAGTGCTTGCGCCGTGCCGACTCCCGGCGCCACAGCCAGAAGATGTCGACGGCGAACGACCAGCAGAGCGTGGCGAGCGACGCCGCGATGCAGAGCTGCGCCCACGCGGGAGGCAGCAGCCCCGCGGCGGTGACCACCAGGACGACGCCCTGCGAGGCGGCCACGACCTTGCGGCTCATCCGCGGCGGCAGCGCGGCGTTCAGCCAGGGCAGTGCCCAGCTGGCCAGCACGAAGGCGTAGCGGAACAGGCCCATCAGGGCGCCCCACCAGCCGACCGTGGTGGCGAGGTAGACGCTCAGCGCCAGCGCCAGGATCGAGTCGGCCTCCATGTCGAAGCGCGCCCCGAACCGGGACGTGCTGCCCGTCCGCCGGGCGACCTGGCCGTCGGCGGCGTCGAGCGCCAGCGACACGGCGGCCAGCCCGATCAGCGCGACGTGGTGCGTGGAACCGGCGACGGCGTCCGCGACCAGGGCGGTGACCCCGCCGGTCAGGATCAGCCGGCCGTACGTGATGGTGTCGGCGGGTCCCCAGCGGTGACCGGCGTGCCGGCCGAGGCTCCGGATGAGCAGGATCCACGTGCCGGCGGTGAAGGCCGAGCCGGCCAGCACCCCCGCCGGTCCCAGCCCGGCCGATGCCGCGAGCAGGACCAGAACGGCGATCTGCGCCAGGGCGCCCGCCGCCGGGGGAGGGAACGCTGCGAAACGCCCGGATGCCTCGCGCCGTACGAGAACCGTCAACACTCCTCCTACAAGCCCGCCTGCGCACCCCCGTGGCGGGGCACGATCTTTAACACGGCGGCAGGCGCGGGAAAGTTCAACGGCACCGGACGGGTGACGCCCTGCCGGGTGCGGGCCGGGAGGGCGCGCACGGGTGGGAGGACGCGTGCGGGTGGGAGGGCGCGTGCGGGTGCGAGGGTCAGCGGGCGAGGCGGGCGGCCGTGCGGCCGGTGCTGTCGAGGGCGGTGAGATAGGCGCGGGCCCAGGCGACGATGTCGTGGTCGTGGAGGCTGTCGCGCATGGCGGTCATCCGGCGTTCCAGGTCGGCGGGGTCGGCGTCCATGGCCTGCAGGAGCGTCTCCTTGAGCCCGTCGACGTCGTGCGGGTTGACCTGGAAGGCATCGGTGAACTCGTCCGCGGCGCCGGCGAACTCGCTGAGGATCAGTGCGCCGGAGGCGTCGGCGCGGGCGGCCACGTACTCCTTGGCGACCAGATTCATGCCGTCGCGCAGCGGGGTGACGATCATGATGTCGGCGGTCTGGTAGAGCGCGGCCAGCTCGGCCCGGTCGAACGGCTGGATCAGGTAGTGGATGGCGGGCTCGCCGACCCGGCCGTACTCGCCGTTGATCCGGCCGACCTCGCTCTCGATCCGCTCGCGCAGCCGGCGGTACTTCTCGACCCGTTCCCGGCTGGGCACGGCGACCTGCACCATCACCGTGTCGCGGACCTTGACGCGGCCGTCGCGCAGCAGCTCGCTGTACGCGGTCAGGCGCTGCTCGATGCCCTTGATGTAGTCGAGGCGGTCCACGCTGAGCAGCACCTTGCGCGGGCGGCCCAGGTCGGAGCGCAGCTGCGCGGCCCGGTCGCGGACGTCGCGGCGGGTGGCGAGGGCCTGCAGCTCGGCCACGTCGATCGACATCGGGAACGCGCCGGTGCGTACGGTCCGGCCGTCGTCGAGGACGATCTGGTCGGTGCCGGTGACCGTCTCGCCGAGCAGCTTGACCGCCAGCTGGGCGATGTTGTGGGCCGCCTGCGGGCGCTGGAAGCCGACCAGGTCGGCGCCGAGCATCCCGCGCAGCAGCTCGACCCGGCGCGGCAGCTGCATGAACAGCTCGGGTGGCGGGAACGGCACGTGCAGGAAGAAGCCGATCAGGACGTCGGGGCGCAGCTCGCGGATCATCTGCGGGACCAGCTGCAGGTGGTAGTCCTGCACCCAGACCGTGCCGCCGGGCTCGACGACCTCGGCGGCCGCCTCGGCGTACCGCCGGTTGACGTCGCGGTAGGTCTCCCACCAGCCGCGGTCGAAGACGGCCTGCTCGACCGCGTCGTGATAGAGCGGCCACAGCGTGGAGTTGGCGAAGCCCTCGTAGTAGCCGGTGAGATCCTCGGCGGACAGCTCGATCGGGCGGATCCGGAGGCTGCCGATGGCGGTGGGCGCGGGCGACGGGATGTCCCCGCCGGGCCAGCCGACCCAGGTCGCGGACGTCTGTTCGAGGATCGCGTGCAGGGCGCCGGCGAGCCCTCCCGGGCTGCGCCGCCACTCGCAGGCACCGTCGGGGGCCGAGCTGTCATCCAGGGGCAGGCGGTTGGCAACGACGACGAGCGAGCTCTGACGCATTCACGAGAGGTTAGTGGATGGTCACGCAGAGAGACAATGCCAAAGATCGATCCTTGGGTACGGTCACACGACCGCGCCGTCGTCGGTGTCGTCCTCGTCGTCGCCCGTGCGCAGCCGCCAGACCAGGGTCACCGCGCCGGCCACGATCGCGGCGAAGCCGATCAGCGTCACCAGCCGCGCCTCGATCGGCAGCAGCCCCGGGAAGAGGAACAGGACGAAGCCCACGACCACGCCGAGCACGCCGGCGATCGCGTACTTCGAGACGTGCGGCAGCGGCGGCGGGGGCGGCGGCACATAGCGCTCGTCCTCGTCGTCGTCGCGGCCCGGCTCGAGGCCGGTGCCGAACGTGTCGAGCCCGTCGAGCAGGTCCTCGCTCGGGCGGTCGGTGCGGCGCCGGTTGTGCTGGATCTCGGCCGGGTCGGGGGCGGCCTGCACCGGGCCGGGGACGGGGGGCTGCGGCGCGCGGCCCGGGTCGATGCCCTCGGCCTCGGGCCACGGCGTGGCGGCGGGGTCGACGGCGGTGTGGAAGCCGGCGACGATCTTGGCCCACTCGGCGTCGACGTCGCTCTGGTCGCCGCCGGCGCGGCTTCCGCCGGGCCGATCGGGGCCGCCCGGAACGCCGGGACGCTCCGCGCTGCCGGGGCCGCCGGAAACGCCGGGACGCTCCGAGCCGCCGGGACGCTCCGGATCGCCGGGGCCGCCCGGAACACCGGGGCCGCCCGGAATCCCGGTGGGGTCGGAGCGGGAGCCGGTGCCGTCGGGGCCG
>CAKUMG010000672.1 GCA_934667465.1 uncultured Actinoplanes sp.
CCGCAGGTCCGCGACTGCACCCGGGCATCCAGGTCGGCGACTACTGCACGTACCTCACCGACTTCCTTGGCCTGCTGGCCGATCAGCGCGACACCGTGCGCGGCGTCGCCTATCTGCACAACGCCACCGACCGCGACGTCGCCGACCTGCTCGAACGCCCGGCCGACGAACAGAGCCGCATCTTCACCAAGGATCGGCGCGGCGCGTTCCTCGACTACCTGCGTGCGGCGCTCGCGCCTGCCTCGGGAGCCACCGCCGCCGATCGGTTCCTGGCTAGCGGGGTACGCCCCAGCCGCCATCTGCTCACCCACGCTGCCGACGAGCTCAAGGACCGGTCACACTTCACCCTCCTCGACGAGCAGCGGGTGGCGTACGAGCTGGTCCTGCACACGGTCGAGCGGGCGCGGGCAGCCGACCGGAAAACCGTCACGGTGGTCTCCGGCGGGCCCGGCAGCGGCAAGAGTGTGATCGCGCTGTCGCTGCTCGGCGAACTGTCGCGGCAGGGCCGGGCCGCCGTGCACGCGACAGGCTCGCGATCTTTCACCCAGACACTGCGCAAGTACGCTGGCAAGGGCTCCAAACGGCTCCAGAACATGTTCCTCTACTTCAACAGCTTCATGAGCGCCGAACGCAACGGCCTCGACGTGCTCATCTGCGACGAAGCGCACCGCATCCGTGAGACGTCGGTCGACCGTTTCACCCCGAAGGCCGTGCGGAGCAACGGCCGCCCGCAGATCGAGGAACTGATCGCGGCAGCCCGTGTCCCGGTCTTCCTTCTGGACGAGTATCAGGTCGTCAAGCCGGGCGAACTCGGCAGCATCGACGTCGTATGGTCCACGGCGGCGGGAATGGGCCTCGAGGTCAACCTGGTCTCGCTGCACGACCAGTTCCGCTGCGGCGGCAGCGAGACGTACGAGAAGTGGGTCCGCCAACTGCTCGGGCTGACCGGCGAGCAGCCGGCAGTCTGGGAGGGCGACGGCCGTTTCGATCTGCGCGTCGCATCGTCTCCGGAAGAAATGGAGGCGTTCCTGGCAGCCAAACAGTCCGCCGGCGAGACCGCCCGGATTTCCGCCGGCTACTGCTGGCCCTGGAGCGATCCGCGCCCCGACGGCACCCTCGTCGCTGACGTCACCATCGGCGACTGGTCCCGCCCCTGGAACGCCAAGAGTGAACGGAACGTCGGCGACGCTCCGGGCAGCGCGTTCTGGGCGACCGACCCGAGGGGCTTCGGCCAAGTGGGCTGCGTCTACACCGCCCAGGGCTTCGAATACGAATGGTCGGGCGTCATCCTCGGGCCGGACCTGGTCGTCCGCGACGGCAAGTTCGTGACCCGCCGCGACGAGTCCAAGGATCCGACATTTCGCAGCCGGAAGTCCGTCACCGACGAGCAGGCGGACCGCTTGATCCGCAACACGTACAAGGTGCTGCTGACCCGCGGCATGCGAGGAACCATCCTGTACTCCACCGACCCGGAAACCCGCGCCTTCCTGAACGGCCTCGTCAGGCCCAGCCGCGCCCTCGAAACCGTCTACACCTGATCCCATAACCGCCAGCGGAGCTTGGATTCGGCCAGTCGTCGAAATCCCGCAAAATACCATCGAGCTCCTCTCGGCCGGAACGGCGTGAGGTCGCCCGGGCGACGCAGCGCCAGGCGTGTCTCGAGCAGCACCGCGGTCCGGCCGCCGCCGACCCGTGGGACGACTTCCTGGCCCGGCCGGCCGACTACCTCGCCATGCTCGCCGAGCTCGGCTTCGTCACCGAGGACGAGAACGCAGTCCACGGCGACCTCCCCGACGAGATCATCCAAGCCGTACGCCGGCAGGCGCTCAGCGGCGAATACCTGACCGCCTCGCTGCGCGGGTACCAGAGCTTCGCGGCCCGTTTCGCCCTGGTCCAACGCAAAGTGATCATCGGCGACGAGATGGGCCTCGGCAAGACCGTCGAGGCCCTCGCCGTCCTCGCCCACCTGCGCAGCCGGGGCGCCGAACGCTTCCTCGTCGTCTGCCCGGCCGCGGTGGTCACCAACTGGATGCGCGAGATCACCACGAAGTCGAGGCTGCGCCCGCACCGGGTGCACGGCCCGGACCGCGAGCGCGCCGCCGAAGCGTGGGCCCGCGACGGCGGGGTGGCGGTCACCACGTACGAGACCCTGGCCTGGTGGGACGCTGCGCTGCGCCGGGCCGGCGAGCTCGCCTGCGTCGTCGTGGACGAGGCGCACTAACTCAAGGATCCGCAAGCCCAGCGGACGAGCCGGACCAGGGCGGTCATCGACCGCGCCGAACGCACGATGTTGCTCACCGGCACCCCGCTGGAGAACCGCGTCGACGAGTTCCGCAACCTGGCCTCATACCTGCGGCCCGACCTCACCGTCGACGCCGGTGACCTGTCGCCGCGCACGTTCCGCCGGCAGATCGCGCCCGCCTACCTGCACCGCAACCAGGAAGACGTGCTCACCGAGCTGCCGGAGCTGATCGAGGTCCAGGAGTGGCTGCCCATGTCCGCGGCCGACGCCGACGCCTACCGCACGGCGGTCCGCAGTGGGAACTTCATGGCGATGCGCCAGGCGGCCATGCTGCAGGGCAGCGAATCGGCGAAGCTGCAACGGCTGACCGAGATCGTCGGCGAGGCCGAGGCCAACCAGCGGCGGGTCATCGTGTTCTCCCACTTCCGGGACGTCCTCGACCTGGTCGCCCGGTCACTGCCCGGCCCGGTCTTCGGACCCCTGACCGGCTCGGTGCCGGCCGCCCGGCGCCAGCAGATGGTCGACGGCTTCTCGGCGGCACGGCACGGCGCCGTCCTGGTCGCCCAGATCGTCGCGGGCGGGGTCGGCCTGAACATCCAGTCCGCCTCAGTGATCATCATCTGCGAGCCGCAGCTGAAGCCGACCACCGAGGCGCACGCCGTCGCCCGCGCCCACCGGATGGGCCAGGTGCAGTCCGTGCAGGTCCAGGCGGTGAGCGTCTCGCTCAACCCCCGGCCCGCCGAGCAGGCCCGGGCCGAGGCGCACGCGACCGCGTCGATACCCGCCGCCGCTCCGGTGCCGCGGTTGCTGCACGTGCTCGACGACGGCGAATGGGTCGCGCTGGTCCACGAGGACGTGGAGGGCCGACACCCCCGTACGCCCTGGGTCCCCGGGGAAATGGCAGCGACCGTGCGGGCGCTCGAGCAACTGGCCACCGAGGCGACGCCGGCGCCGGGCCCGGGCCTGCCGAGGGCTGCGGATCTGCTCGCTCCGCAGTTCGCGGGCTGGGCGCTGCTGGCCGCCGACCGCCCGGCGGATCTCGACCCGTGGGTGGCCGATCACCTGGACGACCTGCGCCGGGCGGCGGACCGCGGCCTGGCCGCGCTGATCCACCGCAGGGCAGCGGGCGTCCGCGGGGACCGCCTACGATCCGGCCATGACGTCGTTCATCTCACACACGAGTGTTGACTGCGCCGATGCCTACACCTTGGCGCAGTGGTGGCGCACGGTGCTGGACTGGACCGACGACCCGGACGACCCCGACAGTCCCGGCGACGAGGAGTGCCTGATCATCTCGCGGGACGGTCGGCACAAGGTGCTGTTCATTCAGGTGCCGGAGGGCAAGACGACCAAGAATCGGATCCACTTCGACCTGATGCCGGTCGAGGGGACGCGGGACGTGGAGCTGGCCCGGCTGCTCGGGCACGGCGCCACCGTGGTCGACGACCTGCGCAAGCCGGACGGGACGGGGTGGGTGGTGCTCGCCGATCCGGAGGGCAACGAGTTCTGCATCCTGCGTGGCGACGCCGAGCGGGCCGCCGGGCCGCAGGCCTGATCCGGGCGCCCTGCCCGACGGGCTGGCTCGTCACCGGGCGTCAGGTGAGGGCGGTCGCCGGGCCGCCCTCACCTGACGGCTGTCTCAGGCGCCGGCGCCGACGGGGATGACCTGGCCGGTGATGGCGGTGTTGGCGGCCGAGGCGAGGAAGACGATCGGGGCGGCGACCTCGTCGGCGGTCAGCAGGCGGCGCAGCGGCAGCGTGTCCAGGTAGCCGGGCGGCAGGTTGTCGACGATGTGCGTGTTGGCCGGGGTGATGGTCAGGCCCGGGGAGACCACGTTGGACAGGATGTCGCCGGTGCTGCCGAGGGAGCGGGCGGCGGAGCGGCTGAAGCCGTGCAGGGCCGCCTTCGCCGCGCCGTAGTATTCGCCGCCTGCCATGCCGTCGCGGGCGATCGAGGACGAGATGTGCACCAGGCGGCCCCAGCCGCGTTCGCGCATGGCGGGGGCGGCGAGGCGGGTCAGGGTCAGGG
>CAKUMG010000673.1 GCA_934667465.1 uncultured Actinoplanes sp.
GGCGACAAGGTGCGCAACCACACGCTCCACGGCGCCGGCGTCTACGTCTTCAACCAGAACAACCCGTCCATCGAGACGGAGAACGGGTTCGAGGTCCCCAACCGTCCCGGCGTGAAACTGCGCCACATCATGACGGTGAACCTGAGCGCCGGCACCATCAACCACGTGGTCAACGGTGTCGGCACCCCGGCGCCGCCCTCGACCTCGGGCACGCCGCAGTACATCACGGCGTACCCGGCACCCTGAGCTAGCAAGTGGCCAGCATCGAGGTGAGCTTGCTCTTCTCGGTGCTGGTCACCGTCAGCTCGTACACGTACTTCACTTTGATCCACATCCGCGCGTACGTGCAGTGGTAGCTCGCCAGCGGCGGCACCCACGCGTCCGGTGACTTGTCGCCCTTGGACTGGTTGACGTTGTCGGTGACCGCGATCAGCTGCGGGCTGCTCAGATCGTTGGCGAAGTCCTCCCGCTCGGCGGTGGTCCACGCCCAGGCGCCCGAGATCCACGCGTTCTTCAGCGGCACCATGTGGTCGATGTCCACGTCCGAGGCCGCGGTCCAGGTCGCCCCGTCGTACGCGCTCAGCCACCGCCCCGACGTGGACGCGCACGCCGAGTCGGTGACGACGCCCGTCCCGTCCCGCTTGAGTACCGTCTCGCGGGTGTTGCAGCTCCCGGAGACCGTCGACCAGTGCGGGAACAGCTCCCGGTCGTAGGTGGTCGTGTGGGTCGGCGCGGCGACGGTCAGCGCGGTCAGATAGGTCCGCGCAGTCGCGGCGGCGGGGATGCCGGGCGGGGTGGCCCCGGCCGGGGCGGTCGTCGTGACCTGCACGGTGGCGGTCAGCAGCAGGGCGGCGACCGAGGCGGCGAAGGTACGGATTCTCTGCACGCCGCGATCCTCCATGACATTGGCTTTCATCTATACATGCTGTTCACCCCCGTATCCGCGTGTGATGACCGCTGCAGGCTGGGGTTGTGCCCGGTGCGTCACCCGGCGGCAACGTGCCGCTCGTGCGATCGTCACCGTTGCGCCGGGGGTCAGGCCTCGGCGAGGGCGCGCGACGCCCAGGCGGGGATGTCGGCGGCGGGCAGGGGACGCGACAGCAGGTAGCCCTGGGCGACCTCGCAGCCCAGGTCGCGGGCGATGTCGTACGTCTCGCGGTCCTCGACGCCCTCGACGACGACGGCGAGGTCGAGGGCGTGGGCCAGCTCGATGATCGCGCCGATGACCGCGCGGCCGGTGGGGGTGGTCAGCTTCGTGGTGAACGCGCGGTCGATCTTGAGTTCGGTCAGCGGCATGGTCTGCAGGTAGCTCATCGACGAATAACCCGTGCCGAAGTCGTCGATGGAGAGGCGGACGCCGCGTTCGCGCAGGTCGGCGAGGACCGCCGTGGCCCGGGCCGGGTCGCTGATCATGGCGCTCTCGGTGATCTCGACGGTGAGGTCGTGCGCCGGGACGCCGTACCGGTCGAGCATGGTCTGCACGCGGCCGGGCAGGCCCGCGTCGAGCAGGCAGGCGGCGCCGACGTTGACCGCGACGGGGATGGTGAGGCCTTCCGCGCGCCATGTGCGGTACTGGTCCAGGGCGATCGCCAGCAGCGCGTCCGTCATCGCGGGCATCAGGCCGCTCTGGTCGGCGGCCGGGACGAACCGGTCGGGGCCGAGCAGGCCGCGGGCCGGGTGCCGCCACCGGACCAGGGACTCCACGCCGAGGAAACGGCCGTCGGACATGCGTACCTTGGGCTGGTAGTGCAGTTCGAGCTCGCCCACCTCGATGGCGCGGCGCAGCTCGCCGACGACGGTCAGCCGCTCGAAGCTGTGCTCGTCGGCCTCGCGGTCGTAGAGGCTGATACCGAGGTGCCCGCGCTTGGCGGCGTACATGGCGACGTCGGCGTGCTGGAGCAGCTCGGCCGCGCTGCCGCTCGGGTGCGGATAGTGCGCCGCGCCCAGGCTGGCGCTCACGTCGACGGCGATGCCGTCCAGGTCGGCGATCCCGTTCAGCGCGCCGAGGAGGCGCTCGCCGATGCCCAGCAGGTCGGCGGTGTCCTCCACGCCCGGCAGCAGCACCGCGAACTCGTCGCCGCCGAGCCGGGCGACCAGGCTGTCGGCCCGGACCGCGCCCTTGAGCCGCCGCGCGACCTCCTGCAGCAGCAGGTCGCCGTAGTGGTGCCCGAGGGTGTCGTTGACCTCCTTGAACCGGTTGAGGTCCAGCAGGAAGAAGCCGACCCCGGTCCCGTCGCGGTCGGCGGCCTCGATCGCGTGCTTGACCCGCTCGGTGAGCAGCTCGCGGTTCGCGATGCCGGTCAGGCCGTCGTGCGACGCCCGGTAGCGGCTGTCGGCCGCCTGGCGTTCGGTGCTGTTCTGATACGTGAGCAGGACGAACGCGCAGGCCAGCACGAGCACCAGGTCGACGGCCGACATGAGCTCGACGGCGTGCAGCAGGTGGGTGCTGTCCGTGCGGCTCTGCGTCAGCAGCGCGTTGATCTCCTGGTTGTTGCGGGCCACGCTCGCGGCGGCCTGCCGGCGCAGGGCGGCGGCGCTGCTCGCGGCCTGCTGCGCGTC
The DNA here is from genome assembly GCA_934667465.1 of uncultured Actinoplanes sp. GTDB lineage: Bacteria > Actinomycetota > Actinomycetes > Mycobacteriales > Micromonosporaceae > Actinoplanes. The sequence goes on from CAKUMG010000673.1 coordinate 2,560, forward strand.
GGCCATCAGCCTGACCGGGTCGGCGGCGCGCTCGGGGTCGACCAGGTTGCGCAGCGTGTAGCTGTACCCGTCGTACGTGTTGTGCAGCGCCCGCGCCTGCTGCGCGTCGGTGCCGCCGTTCGCGTAGAGCCAGCGCAGGTCGGATGCGGCCGACCCGATCACCGCGGTGAGCTCGGCGCGGTCCGCCTCGTCCCGTTCGCGCAGGTAGTCGGTGAGCGTCTCGTACTCGTCGCCGATCGCGATGTAGGCGGCGTTCCAGTGCTGGCTGACCAGCTCCCGCTGGGCCACTTCCTCGGCGGTCCGGGCGGCGCTCTGCGTGCTGAGCACCGCCAGCCCGGCCAGCAGCGCCAGCCCCAGCAGCAGCGCCGCGATGGCGCAGCGGGCCACGACCCGGCGGCGCATCCACCGCAACGACATGCCGAGCCCCTCCGTCGTCCTCCGCTTCGCCAAGGTCCGATCGGCGGGCTTGAGGCGCGCTTGAGCTTTTCCGTACGCCGCCCGGCCGCGCCCGGGCCGGCAGCGTGCCCGCACCCCGCCTGCGAGCCCGCCCCGGACCGCGCGGGCCCGGGGCGGGTGGTCAGTTGACGCCCTGCTCGACCGCGAGCCGCCGGGACGCCGCGACGGCGGACTCCCACGCCTCGGGCCCACGCTTGCGCCCCGAATCGACGGCGGTGAGCTCCGTCAGGAAGATCCGGGCGATGGCGGCGTCGGCCGGGGCCTCGTACACCCGCCCGATCTTCTCCGCCGACGCCGCGAACACCTCGACCGTGACCTGACCGCCGAAGAACTCGTCCGGGCGGACCAGGGCGGGCATCAGGTACGTCGCCGGCGTGGCCGGGAACAGGGCCGCGTCGCTGAAGCCGCGCTCCTGGTTCTCCGGCGACAGCATCCAGCCGATGATCTCGAAGGCCAGGGCGTGGTCGCGGCCCGCCGCCGGCACCGCGAGGAACGAGCCGCCCGAGTTGGCCCCGGTCGCGGGCCCGCCGGTCACCCGCCACTTGCCCGCGTCGCCCTCGGCGGCCTCCTTGATGTCGGCGGCGTGCCAGGCGGCGCCCAGCTCCGTGGCGAGCTGCCCGGCGCCGATCGCGGTCGCCCAGCGCTCCTCGGAACCGGCCGGGATGTTCGCGCTCAGGCCCCGGTCGACCAGCGCCACGGCGAGGTCCCACGCGCGCTGCACATGTTCCTGGTCGCCGACGAAGTGGTTGCTCTCGTCCACGAACCGCTGCGTGGCCTGCCCCAGCACGGTCGAGAACAGCTCGCCGGCGTTGCGCAGCCAGTGCGCCCCGGAGACCTTGGCGCGGAAGCGGGCCCCGGCGTCGAGGAAGTCCTCCCACGTCGCCATGGCGCTCCCGGCGGCCGCCGGCTCCGCGGGGAGCCCGGCCCGGACGAGCAGGTCGCTGCGGTAGAACAGCGCGGTCGGCCCGATGTCGATGGGCAACCCGATCTGGCGCCCGTCCGGCGTGCTGCCCTGCTGCATCTTCCACGGCAGGTAGCGGTTCGCGAGGTCGCGGGCCCCGAGCGTGTTCAGGTCGACGAACGCGTCGGCGCGGGGGAGCAGCCCGGCGACGTCCTCGCCCTTGATGCCGGCGATGATCGGCGCGCCGGTCTCGGAGGTCAGCACCGCCGACAGCTGGGACAGGTAGTCGCCCTGCACGACGTTGGGGAGCAGCGTGGTCCGCCCGGCGTAGCGGGTCACGGCCTCCTGCACGAC